>NZ_AYTE01000013.1:0-172853 GCF_000506245.1 Williamsia sp. D3
GGTGCAGCGGCCGCGGTGGTCGGCGCAGGAGCGGCGGGCGCAGCGGTGGTCGGCTGAGCGGTCGCTCCAGCCTGCACGGTTCCCTGCGGGTTCGCCGCGGCCCCGAGATTCACCACGGTGGGTTCGGCGGAGTTCGACGCCGAATTGTCGGTGTCGACGGCAAACAAAACCCCCACCACACCGATGGACACTATGAGCGCTGAGATGACCGCCGACACACCGGCAGCCACGAACACTGTCGGCACGTTGACACTCGAGTTCGATTTCTCGGTCACCACATCTGCTTTCTGTTCACTTCATGATTTCCCCGCATGTACGCGCTATTGAACCACGACACGGGCTTAAATGGTAAGCCTGTCCTTACCTGAATTCAGGAGTGCGATGGCCGTTACCCACCGACGGTGGTCTCAGACCCCACATCCATCAACCTGACCACCTCGTCGAACGATGCGCCGCCCAGGATCGCCTCCACCGGAAGGTCCCGATCGAGTTCGGATTTCACCCGGCGACGGAAATCGAGCGCCTGCAGCGAATCGAGCCCGAGCGCGACCAACGGCACGGTCCGGTCGATGTCGGCCCCGTCGATGCCCATCACGCGGTGAAGCTCGGTGACAACCAATTCGGCAAAAACCGCGCTGTCCGTCGGCGCAGCGAGTTTCTCGGGTGCGGCCGGTTCCGACGCCGTCGGCGAGCCGGCCGTCACCGGCGAAGGCGTAGTCGGCAACACGGAAGAAGCCAACTGAGCCGGCGGGCGTTCGGGGACCAGCCCGGCGATCAGGGGTCCGTGCCCGAACATGGACACGATGTCGTGTAACTCGGCCCAGTCGGCCGCGGCGACGATCGTGTCCGCCGTCGCGCCGGTGAAGGCCACCGACAACGCGTCCGCGGGCCGCATGGGGATGACGCCTGCCCCTTCGACCCGACCGACGCCGGCCGTGTCGAGCGGACCCTGCACGTTCCACAACCCCCACTGCACCGCCGCCGCCCGCATGCCCTGTTCGCGCAAGGTGCGCGCCAGCACATCGAGCATCCGGTTGCCTGCCGCGTACAGGATCTGTCCGCGACCTCCGAGGGTTGCCGCGATCGATGAACACAGCACAACACGACATCGCGGCGCCAGCGGTGCCGCCGCCAGCAGGTGCATCAGGCCGACGACCTTCGACCGTGTCGCTGCCGCAACGAGATCGGGTGTGATGTTGCCGGATTCGGAGTCCACGTAGTTCACCGCAGCATGTACCACCACGTCCACCGGCTCGGTCACGTGATCGGAGACGAACTGCAGAACCGATGCCTCGTCACCGACGTCACAAGCCACGACATCAACCCTCGCGCCACCCAGACTCCGGATGTGCCGCAATCGGTCTGCAGTGGAAGCGGTTTCACCTGATCGGCTGAGAAGGGTGATCCTGGTCGCGCCCCCAGTGGCGAAGTACTCACAGAACTCCAGACCCAGCTTGCCGGTTCCGCCGATGATCACCACGTGATCGTCGGGACCCGAACCGATGGCTGGATCGTCGAACCCGAGTGGTGCGGCATCACCGAGCCCGGGTGCGGGGCGTCCGTCCACAGCGTCGACGTAGGCGAGGCGTTTTGCGTAGACCTTGGCGCCGCGCAGGGCCAGCTCTGGCTCGGCAGCGATGTGCAGAGCGCCGATGACGGCGGAAGCCGACGGCGCACCGTCGCCGGGAAGATCGAGGTGCCGGAACGTCGTGCGCGGGTACTCGGCTGCCAGACAGCGGAATCCGGCGTTGGCAGCGGCATGAAACAGGTGTGGGACCGGGTCGTCTGGCACCACGTGTTCGCCGGCTGCAGTCACGAGCCAGCATTCGGCGGCGTCGGTGACCGCGGCCGGCAGCCAGCCCCGGTTGCCGAAGAAGTCGGAGAGGTCCGCGATCGCGGCGGGCACGGTGTCGCCGGAACCACTCGGCAACAGGATCACCACCGAATCGAACTGCGCCGACCCCGACGGTACCTGCTGTCGGTACATGCTCGCGGTGGCGCCATGGGCCGGCGCTGCGGCGCACAGGTCGGCGGCCCATTGCTCACACCGCCCGGTGTGGTCGACCAGCAGAATGGAACGCGGTGGCACGAGCGTGCGGCGCGCCAGCCGCGTCCACGTCTCGGTGATGCGGCGGGGCAACAACGCCGAGTCTTCATCGGGCACTGCCGATTCCAGTTCCTGCCCAGGCGCCAGATGCGAGGCCCACAGCGACCGCCGCGCCATCTGCACGTGAGGGAAATCGGGCAGCGGGGGTATGGGTTCCACGTCGGCGACAGCGAGGGACTCCCACCGATAGCCGGAGTCGTTGACGGCGACGGTGGCGAGATTGTGTGTGAACTCGCGCAGGTCTTCTGCGCTGCGCCGCGACGTCCCGATCACGGGCATCGCCGCGTCAGGCGCTGCCGTCGCGATGTTCTCCTGGATGGCAAGCGCCAGGGTGGGGTGCTCGGCGATCTCGATGAAGGTGTCCGCCCCGCTGCGCACGGCGCCGCCGACCGCGAGATCGAACCGGACACGGTTACGAAGGTTCCAGAACCAGTAGTCCGACAGCGGCTGTGACGGCGACATCGCCTTGCCCAGGGTGCCACCGAAGCATGGGGTCGACGTCTCCGTGAATCTCGGGTTCTCGAGCTTGTCGGCCAACGCCTCGCCGAGTTCGGCTCGGAATCTGCTGACGATGGAGGTGTGCGCCGGGTAGTCGACCCGGATCTCTTTCGCGAACTTTCCTGCGGCAGTCAGTGTTCCGACCAAGTCATGCACCGTCGAACGGTCACCCGAGATGCACAGGATGTGCGGAGAATTGACCACCGACAGCTCTGCCCACCCCGAATGTTCGGCCAGTAACGCCTCGCACTCATCACGGTCGATGGCGACCACCGCCATCGAATAGCCGGTCGGCGAGAACTCGACGACCAGATTCGCCCGGGTGGCCACCACGTGGATGACATCCGTCAACGACATCGCTCCCGAGATGTACGCCGCGGCGATCTCACCCTGGCTGTGCCCCACCGTCAGCATCGGTTCCACGCCGAACGACCGCCACATCTGCGCCAGGGCGATCATCTGCATCAGAAGTGCGGGCTGCACCACGCGGATGTCCTCGTGCACACGCCCGTCCGCGTCAACCAAGCGCTCCTGCTGATCGAGCAGATAGTCCCTGGGGCTGATGCCGTACAGCTCGACGAAGATGTTGTTCATTCTGTCGACCTCGTCCCGGAAAACCGGTGACGCGTCGTAGAACACCTTCCCCATACCGGGGTACTGACTGCCCTGCCCCGGAAAGACGAAAGCCGTTGTCCGCCTGGTCGCCGGGCCGCGGCCACGCACCACGTCCGGATGGTCGCCACCGTCCGCGAGCGCCCGCAGGCCGGCAGCGAGGCGATCCCGGTCGGAGGCCATCACGAGTGCCCGATGCCTCCGGACCACACGGGTGCGCATCAGCATTGCCGCGACAGCACTCGGGGTCACCGACGGGTTGTCACGCACATACGCCGACAACGCGCCGGCCTCGGCCGCCAGGAGCTCCGGCGAATCAGCAGACAGGAGAACCGCGGTCCGGCCGTCGGGCAGGCAATGATCAGGCATGGTGGGCTCCCGCGGTCTCGACGGCCACGGCACTGTCCGGCATCGCGACGATCGCATGCGCATTGGTGCCCGAGACCCCGAACGACGACACGGCGCCGTAGCGCAGTCCATCTTTCGGCTCCCAATATTCGAGGCCGTCGGCCAATCGGAGCGCCGAACTGTCCCAGTCGACCTTGGTGGTGGGCCGATCGGCGTGCAGTGTCGGCGCGATGTGCCCGTTGCCCCCGCAGAGCAGCATCTTGATCAGCCCGAGCATCCCCGAGGCAGCCTGGGCGTGGCCGACGTTCGACTTCACCGATCCCAGCTTCACCGTCCCGGCGCTCCCCTGCCCGTAGGTGTTCTGCAACGCGGTCAGCTCCATCGGGTCACCGAGCGGCGTGCCGGTGCCATGCCCCTCGATCAGGCCGATGTCGCCGGCCTCCACCTCCGCTGCCGCCAATGTCTTCTCGATCAGGCGAACCTGCGCCGCCGCACTCGGCACCACGATCGGCATTCCCTTGCCGTTGTGGTTGATACGTGTTGCGAGCACGCGCCCGTAGATCCGGTGTCCGAGCGCCCGCGCCCTGGATTCGCGTTCGACGACGACCACACCGGCCCCTTCACCCCACAGAGTTCCGCTGGCATCGGCCGCATACGACCGGCAATGTCCGTCCGATGCCAGCCCGTTGTTCTTGGAGAACTCGTAAAACGCAGCGGGAGAACCCATCACGCAAACGCCGCCGGCAAGCGCCCAATCACATTCGTCGTCGCGGACCGCTCCAGCAGCGAGGTGCAGTGCCGTCAGCGACGAAGCGCAGGCCGTGTCCACGCTGATCGATGGACCGACCAGTCCGAGGCTGTGTGAGATCCTGCCGGCAACCGCGCCGAGCGCGGTTCCGGTGATGCGGTGACCGCTGAACTCGTTGACAGCGGCCGCCCGCGGGCCGTACTCACTGATCGACACGCCCATGTAGCAACCGACCTCCGCATCCTCCAGAGAACCGGGGTTGATCCCGGCGTCCTCGAGTGCGCGCCAGGCAACTCGCATGGCGACCCGTTGCTGAGGGTCCATCGCGATCGCTTCGCGTGGACTGATCCCGAAGAAGCCCGGGTCGAAATGCGATGCACCGTCGAGGAATCCACCGGCATCGGCGACGGCACTCCAACCGTCGAGCCGGTGCAGAGCGAACAGCTCCTCGATCGGCCAGTCGCGGTCTCTGGGAAAAGGACAGATCAGCTCGCGCCCGGCAACGAGTGCCTCCCAGAAGGCTCCGGTGTCCTCGATTCCTCCCGGCGCTTCCACGGACATCCCGGAGATGACGATCGGATCGTTCGTGTTGGCTGACATTCGCCGGCTCCGCTACCGCTGGATCGATTGTTGTGCTGCCGCGGGTTCGGCGACGAGCAACTCGGCGACATCGTCACGGTTCTCGTCGAGATAGAAGTGCCCGCCGTCGAAGACGGTCACATCCACCGAACCGGTGGTGTGTGTGCCCCAGCCGTGCAGTTGGCCGGGGGTGATGAAGGGGTCCTCCGCGCCCCCCATGGCGCGGATCGGGGCCGCGACCGTCACCTCGGTGCCGCAGGAGTAGGCATCGAAGGCGCGGTAGTCGATCTTCATGACAGGCAACGCCATTCGCATCACATCCGCACTCGCCAGTACGTCACCACCGGTGCCGTTCAGCGCCGAGAGGTGCTCGAGCAATTCCTCGTCGCCCGTCGGGTGGGGAGGCAGGTCCGCAACCTGTGATGGGGCCACCGACGCCGACACCCCGAGCAACCGCACGTCGATGCCGCGGGCTTCGGCCAGACGGACGAACTCGAACGCGGTGACAGCACCCATGCTGTGGCCGAACACGGTGATCGCTGCCTGCCGGTTCCATCTCGATCCGACGAACTCTGCAAGGGCGCCCGCAGCAAGATCGGGCAAGGTTTCGGCCGGCGCCTCCCGTGCGCGGTCCTGCCGTCCCGGATATTGGAAGACGATCACGTCGAAGGAGGAACTGAGTTCTTTGGAGAACGCCCGGTAGGTCGATGCCCCGCTACCCGCGTGGGGAAAGATCAACAGAGGCGGATTTGCCGGGGACGTGGGCTGATGGAACTGCCGGATCCATCCGAGGTCGCGTGACATCTACGTACTGCTCCTTCATTCTCCGGCGGCCATGGGGCCGACACCACGGGCGGCCAGAAGCGCTGCTCTTCCGGCGGCCAGAGGCCGGTTCCCGGTACCCGAAGGCCGGAACTCCTTGGTTAGGCTACCCTACTTGCGTCCGGCTGAACTGAACGGAGCACGACCGACGTGACCTCGCATGTCCTCAAACGTGAACTCACGGACGTCGGTGACGATGTCCGGGCAGCTCCACCGCCGGTGGTGCCCGACTTCGATCCGCCGTTCGCGTTGCGCCTCGTCGACCCCGACGGCTCCGACCCGGAGATGCTCGCCGCGTGGATGTCGCTGCCGCACCTGGTGGAGACCTGGGAACAGCCATGGTCGGCTGCGCAGTGGCGAGCAGACTCGGCCGCACGCCTTGCCGGCGACTACTCGCGCCCGTGCATCGTGAGTGCCGATCTCGCCGCATTCGGAGTCTCCGGTGAGGCGATGACCGAGGTGGCGTACGTGGAGCTGTACCGCTCGGCCCGCGACGAGAACGCCAAGGTGTATCCAGCTGCGCCCCGCGACATGGGCTTTCACATCGCAACTGCACGGACCGACCTCCTAGGCCGAGGTGTGATGTCGACCTGGATGGAACGGCTCGCGGAGGCGATCTGGGCAGCAGACCCGTTGTGCCACAGTATTTTTGTGGACCCCGATCACCGAAACGCCCACATGCGCAGGGCCCTGGCGAAAAAGGGCTACCGCGATCTCGGCGAGTTCGACGTGCGTCCCGGTCGCCGGATTGCGCTGCACTCGCTCAGCCGGCCCTGACCCCGCTCCCCGACGTCGGCCCGTCGGTCACCTACGCCCGTAGCCCGCCTGGGCTCGCCGGCCCGGTGACACCTTCTCGGGCGCGCGCAGCAGACGATTGGACAGCTCTCCCAGACAACTGAGATTCGGAAAACCGGGGCCCTGAGCGAATCCGGCCAGATTCGGCAGATACAGCTTGGGACGCAGACCGGTGACCGAGAGGTCGTAACCGATGGACAGTTCCAGCCGTTCTTGATCGATCGGCCAGCCGATCGCGAGTTCGATGAGGTCTGTGGTGGCCGGATCGAACAGCTCCATGAACCACAGGGGCTGTCCACCCGTGGCGTCCACCACGAGGTCGAAGGTGTGCGCCTGGTCCGAACGCAGTTCGTTGTGCAGTGTCACCGCCACCGACTGCCCTTGCTCCACCACCCGCACCACTCTTCCCTGCAGGTGATGGACTCGGGCGTCGCTGATCAGGTTCTCCTGCACGCGAACCGAGAACACACCGCGGTCGGTGCGGCGGATCACGTCGCGTCTCTCGGCAGTGCTCAGCGCCGCCCACTTCGACGGGTCGCTGAACAACGCGTTCTCGAAGAAGCTCTCTCCGCGGGTGTAGATCGTGGCCATCGGCGAGATGACGGAAATCGTCATCGCGTCGTGCCGAACCAGTTCGTCCAGTGCAGACCCCGCGGTCTCGCCACCGCCGATCACGGCGGCCCGAGACGATGCGGGAATTTCCCTGCGGCCGGCCAGGTTCCAGAACTCGGCGATGCTCAGTACCCGTGGATGCCGGGCCAGGGCCCGATCGCTGCGGCCCGGGCCGGAGATCATCAGCGCGTCGGCGGAGATCTCCTGTATCGAGCCATCAACTCCTGACACCTCGACATTCCAGCCGGGGCCATCGGCCGAGATCTTGTGCGCCGTCCCGAGCACCACCTCCAGGTCGACCTTGCTCGCCACCCACTGCAAGTACTTCGCCCATGTGCTGTGCGGAGGTGCCGGTCTGCCCCGATCGATCCATTCCGAGTAGGTGCCGCGATCGATGAGATACGACGTCCAGCTGTAGGCCATCATCCGCGTGTTGATCTCGTGGTTGTGCCCGCGAGCGATGTTGGAACGGTACGGAAATCCGATGTCCTTTTCCGGGCTCGTGCCCAGTCGATGCCGACCGTCGGTCCATCCACCCCCGGCTTGCCAGTTGGCGCCGACGGCATGCGATTCCACCGCCAGGACACGCGGCGCCGGCAGGCCGAGCTCCCGCATCACCGTCGCCTTGGCCGCGACAGCAAGCGCTTTCGGTCCGGCCCCGATGATCAGGAGCGTCTGCACTGGTCCCGTCAGCCGGTCCGACCCGCCCGCACCGCTCATTCGGTCACCAGGTCCGCAAGTTCGTCGTCACCCATGGCGATGACCTCGAGGTACATGTCCGCAACCTGCTCGAGGCGGCCGACGACAGGGTCCGAGGCCATCAGCCGAGCGGCGATCGACGCAACCGTCCGTCCGGAGAACACATCGCCGACAACCGCATTCGGAGCATCAAGCCACTCACGGACACGGGCGACCAGTGTGGTCGCGAGCACCGAGTCCCCACCGAGAGCGAAGAAGTCGTCGTCTCGCCCGACCCGGTCGGCCCCGATGAGCTCGCCGACGATGTGGGCGAGCGCGCGCTCGAGTGCGGACCGAGGTGGTTCGAACTCCGAGCTGGTGTCCTCGATGTCGAACATCGTGTGCACCGCACGGCGATCGAGTTTCCCGACGCCGGTGATCGGCATCGTTTCCAGGATGAGCAACTGTACGGGGATCATGTACCCGGGCAGCAACTCCCGAAGACCGTCCAGCACGGCCTCGCGCTGGAGCGAGGCACCGAACTCCGGCGAAACGGCGGCCACCAACGTGGGAGCTGCGCCCGTGAGCACCGACGCCACCGCACGGTGCACCCCAGGCAGCAACCGGAGCGCGCCCTCGACCTCACCCAGTTCCACCCGGTAGCCGCGGATCTTCACCTGATGGTCCGCACGTCCGAGAAACTCCAGGCAGCCGTCGGGCCAGTAGCGCGCCAGATCGCCGGTGCGATACCAGTTCTGGCCGTGGTGGCGCACAAACCGGTCGGCGGTGCGTTCGGGGTCGCCGCGATATCCGTGCGCGACCCCGGCTCCACCGATCCACAGTTCGCCGGCCACCCAGTCCGGGCAGTCGTTGCCCGTGGCGTCGACAACCCGGCACTGCACGTTGTTCAGCGGCGTTCCGTACGGCACTGCGGCCCAATGATCGGGCGGGTCCACCGTCTCGCAGATCGTGGCGTGGATGGCCGTCTCGGTGGTACCACCGAGACCGGCAACCCGAACGCCCGGTGCCAGCGCCGTCATGCGGCGGGGCAGGTCGACGCCGACCCAGTCGCCACCGAGGAACACCGCGCGCACCGATGCGAGCGCGGTGCTGCCGGCGGGTGTGGCGTTGAGCAGCATGTCGAGCAGGCTGGGTACGCATGCGAGCAGCGTGATCGAATGGCGCTCGATCAGTGCCTTCCAGACGTCGGGATCGGTGCGCTCGGCGTCGGTCATCGTGACAACTGTGCCGCCGACACCCCACAGTCCGAAGATGTCGTAGATCGACAGATCGAACTCGAGGTTGGAGACCAGCAGGGCGCTGTCGGCGGCAGTCACACCGAAGCGGTGATGGAGGTCGTCGATGGTGTTCATGACCGCCCGGTGTGGCACCTCGACCCCTTTGGGGATCCCGGTGGATCCGGATGTGAACAACACGTATGCGACGGACTCGCGGTCCGGGATCGCTGCCTCTGTAAGAGGGGCCGGACACTGTGCGGCGTCGGTGTAGGTGAGCGCTGTGAGGCCGGTAGGCAGGTGGGGATCGGGAGTGGCACCCACCCAGGCGACAACCTGTCCGGCGGCAAGAATGTGCGCTCGCCGCGCCGCGGGTTGGTCGTGACCCGCCGGTACGTACGAGGCACCGGCCGCGAGGATGCCCAGGGTGGCGATGATCTGTTCGGGGCCTTTCGGAAGCTGTACCGCGACAGCCTGACCCGGCTTGACACCCGCCTGGTGTAGCGCCCCCGCGACAGCGAGAGCTGCTGCGCCGACCTCACGATAGGTCAACAGGCCCTCGGTGCCGAACCGGATGGCTGCAGCCTCCGGAGTCCTTGCCGCCCATGAGAAGAAGCCCTCGTGCAGCACCTGTCCGCTGGTCGGGTGGTCGGTCGCGTTGACCCTGTCGCGCACCGCACGCTGATCGAGGGGAAGCTGCGGGGTGGTGTCGGCCTCCCAGGCCGCCTTCGAGAGGGTGAGCCTGTCGACCGCGACACGGTACTGGTTGAACATCGCGTCGATGACCCCTGGCGAGAACGCCGATTCGCGCACGTCCCAGTTCAGCAGTAGTCCGCCCCGCACCTCGGTGACCTGCGCATCGAGCAGGACCTGCGGGCCCTGCGAGACAATCCACTCGGGGTCGCCGAAGGTGTGCACCACATCGTCGTCGAACAGCTCACCGAGATTGAGTGCGCTGGTATACACCACCGGCGCGAGCACCTGTTCTCCGCGATGGCGACCGAGGTCACGCAGTACCTCGAGCCCGCTGTACGAGGCATGAGACCCGTTCGCGTGCATCACCTTCTGCAACGCGCGAGCGCGGTCGAGAATGGACGAGTGGGCAGAGGCGTCGACGTCGAGCAAGACAGAGGTGGTGAAGTCGCCGATCAGCCGATCGGCGTCGGGATGTACGGCCTCACGCTGGAACAGGGGAAGATTCAGCAGGAATCGGGGCGAACTAGACCACCGCGCGATCGACTCGGCGAACACCGACGCCAGAGCCATGGCCACCGTCACGCCACGCTCGTGCGCTGCCGCGATGAGGGTCTCCTTGGCTGCCGCATCGATCCAGTGGTGATGACGCACCACTCGGTGCTCATCGGTTCGCTGCGACCGCGGAACCAGCGGAAGTGCTGGGGCCGACGGTAATTCATCGAGCCGATTCGCCCACCACTGCTGATCGCGATCACGATTGACATCCGGGTGTTCGCCGCGCCAGGCGAGGTAGTCCCGATAGGTGAACTCGGCGGCAGGTAGTGAACGGCCGTGATAGGCCGCAGCCAGGTCGGCCAGCATCGTCCGGTAACTCATCGCGTCACCGGCGATCATGTCGACATCGACGTGAAGTCGCGTCCTGCCGTCTGGCAACAGGGTCAGGGTGATGTCGAGGACCTGACCTTCTTCGATCGGCAGCATCTGGTGAGACTTGTTCTGCCGCAACTCGTTCAGGGCCTGCTCGACCTGCGCATCGCCGGCCGATCTGAGATCCACGACGCCGAACACCTCGCGGCCGGGTTCGGCCAGCACGCGCTGGGTACCGTCGGACAGGATCTGTACCCGAAGCATCGGATGCGCCGCGACCAGGTGAGCAACGGCTTCTCGGAGCCGTGACGGGTCCACATCGGCTCCGTCGAACTCGACGTAGAGGTGGGCCGCGACACCGCCCAGGTCCTGACCTTCGGAGCGGCCGATCCAGTAGGCATGCTGCATCGGCGCCAACGGGAAGGGCCCCGACTCGGCGAGCGTCTCGTGCGGGGCGTCCGGCGATGCCGAAACCTGCTGCTCTACAGGAAGAATCGACACCTGGTCGACCTGAGGCCTCGCCGATTCCGGGTGCCCACCGATGAGGTTCGCCCAGGCGGCAACCGAAGGGGCCTCGGCCAGCTGCGCGAAGTTCACGTTGTGGCCCCGTTTGCGCCAGCCACCCGCGATCTTCATCATCCGGATCGAGTCGAGACCCAGTCCGATCAGGTCGGCGTCGTCGTCGATGGTGTCCGGAGAGCACCCGAGTTGCTCGGCGATCTGCCGGCGGATCTCATCGAGGCCGACCTTGTCAGTGGGCTCGGTACCGTCGTTCATCACACGGCTCAGCGGTCGTCGGATGTGCGTTCGACGAGATAGGGCGCGATGCTCCCCAACTTCTCACACGTCTCGATGAATTCCCGCTCGGGAGACGACTGGCCGACGATGCCGGCACCGGCGCGCACCCAGGACCGGCCACCTTCCCGGAAGACCGTGCGCAACGCCAGTGCGGCCTCGAACTCGCCTTCGGACGAGGCGGTCAGAACCGCTCCCGAGTAAAGTCCGCGCCTGGTGGCCTCCAGGCGGTAGATCGCATCCACCGCAGCAGGTTTCGGGATACCAGAGGCGGTGACCGAAGGAAAGAGCACCTCGAGCGCGTCCCAGGGTCCGAACTCCGGCGCCAGCGTTCCCTGCACGGTCGAAGCGAGGTGCTGAACACTGCCCCGTTCGCGGACCACCATGAACTCGGTCACCGCGGTGGTGCCGGGCAGCGCCACCGACTGCACCTCGGTGAATGAGGTACGGACCGAAACCGCGTGTTCCACAATCTCTTTCGAATCCGACACGAGCTCGGCACGAGCGGCTGCGTCGAGTTCGGGAGACCGGCCGAATGCGCGTGTGCCCGCCAGTGGTTCGGTGACGATCCGGCGATTGGCATCAACCGATCCGACGAGCTCCGGGCTGAAACCCGCAGCTTCGAGACCACCGAGCCGAAGCAGGAACGAGCGAGCGGGGTTGTTCTTCTTCCGGCCTTCGCTGTAGGTGGCGGCGATGTCGACGTCGAACGGGACATCGACCCCTCGCGAGATGATCACCTTCTCGTAGTCTCCACGATGGATCTCGGCCACCGCCTTCGCCACGCGACCCCGGTAGTCCGACGGATCGTCGTCGACCGGCAAGGGACTGGGCGACACCGGGTGAGAATGCGGCGCACGGCCCGCCATCTCGCGTAGTCTCTCGGCCAGTTCGTCGCCGGCACCCTCCACCCGGATGCCGTCGGGTTCCACCCACGCCTCGAACTCGGGCACGACGAGGTGGGCGAGCACGCTTCCTGCGGTGAGGTGATCGCCGGCACCGAGACCCGGCGCGCAGAAGTCGAACGCGATCCATCCGTAGACACGCCAATGCGGGAAGGGCAGCCCGGCGAGCGCTGCGGAGATCGCGCCGGCAGGTAGGCCCGACCAGGCTTGTGACGTCGACTCGGTCCCGATCGTCGTGACCACCTCATCGGTGGTGAGCACCACGCTGGCCCGCTGTCCCCCGGCGAAAACCCAGCGATTCTCGCGTTCGTACACGACGTAGTCGTCGGCGACATCCGCCTGCGCCCAGGCCGCACAGATCTGTGCGGCACCGAGGTCCCCGTGGAGCGCCCCGGACTCGTCGCCGCCCTTGTTGTCGCCGCCCTTGTTGTCGCTGTTGGTGTCGATGGTCGCGGTCACGCGATCGCCCCGGCAAATGCTCTGCTGCTCATGGCATCCTCTACTCACCCGCACCACGTGTGGACCCCAGTGGCCCACGGACTTGTCAGGCGTCTTGTCGATCGAAAGTTCGTCCGTGCCCCAATGATCCCAGCAACCGCGGACTTAGGATGGGCTAACTCTCGCGCTTGAGGCTAGCCTAACCAACTGATCTGGGCCAAGTCTACGATCACCACCATGTCTGTGATGCACGACGACAGCGACCTCACGAGCGGTTTCACACCCCACCCCCCGGCGGCCGCGGCGCGGTACCGGGAACTGGGCCTGTGGCGAGAGACACCTCTCTGGCGGATGTTGTGGGACCAGGCCGATGCGACACCGGATGCGCCCGCCGTCTCCGACATCACCCGCACGCTGAGCTATCGCGACCTCGCCGAGTTGTCGGCCCGGCGTGCGGCCGGGTTCGTCGAGGCCGGGCTGCGCCCTGGCGAACGCGTGGTGCTGCAGAACCAGAACTCGGTGGATTTTGCGGTCAACTTCTTCGGCATGCTGCGAGCGGGAATCGCGCCCGTGATGACTCTCCCCGCCCACCGCATCAACGAGATCGCCCATCTGGCTCAGACCGCCGGGGCGGTTGCCTATGTCTGCCACGGCCACGCCGGCGGGTACGACTACCGCGACCTGGCCCACCAGCTGCGCGGGCGCGTCGACACCATCCGCGCGGACTTCGTCGACGGTGGCCGGGGTTCCGAGGCCGCGCCGCCACAGGGCGACCCGAGCCGCCTCGACGTTGTTCCCACCCCCGATCCCGACAGCCCCGCACTCTTCCTGGTATCCGGTGGCACCACGGGTCTGCCCAAACTGATCCCACGCACCCACAACGACTACCGATACAACGCCGAACTCAGCGCCGAGGTGGCCGGGTGGACCTCCTCCGACACCTATCTCGTGGCGCTTCCCGCCGCGCACAATTTCCCGCTGGCCTGCCCAGGGTTGCTCGGCATCATCTCCGTCGGTGGCCACGCGGTGTTCACCGACAACCCCTCTCCCGACCACACCTTCGACCTGATCGAGAAATACCGGGTCACCGCGGTGGCACTCGTGCCGGCCCTGGCCCAGGTCTGGACCGCCGCGACCGAATGGGAACCCGCCGACGTCTCGTCACTGCGGCTGCTGCAGGTGGGCGGGGCCAAGCTCGCCGAATCCGACGCGATTGCGGCGAACGCGGCGTTCGGCGGCGCGGTGCAGCAGGTGTTCGGGATGGCCGAGGGGCTGATCTGTTACACCCGGTCCACCGACGACGAACAAACGGTCACCCGCACCCAGGGTCGCCCGATGAGCGACCACGACGAGGTGCGGGTGGTCGACGAGAACGGTGATGACGTGCCCGACGGCACGGAAGGTGAATTGCTGGTGCGCGGTCCGTACACCATCCGCGGCTACTACCGCGCCGGCGAGCAGGGCCGGCGGTCGTTCACCGACGACGGCTTCTACTGCAGCGGTGATCGTGTGCGGAGACTGGCCTCGGGCCATCTCATCGTCACCGGCCGCATCAAGGACACCATCGTGCGCGGCGGCGAGAACGTGGCGGCCGACGACGTGGAAGAGAACCTCGTCGCCCACAACAACATTCGGCAGGCAGCGGTCGTCGGGGTTCCCGACGACTCTCTCGGCGAACGCATCTGCGCCGTCATCGTCGCCGACGGTCCGGCGCCTGACCTCCCGACCATCCGGCAGTTCCTCGCCGACCGCGGGCTGGCGACGTTCAAGCAACCCGACCAGCTCGAGGTGGTCGCCGGTCTGCCGGTTACCGCGGTCGGGAAGATCGACAAACGCGCATTGCTGCTGCAGCTGACTTGACGAGCGGCGTAAGCTGCCCTTGGACAATAGAAAAGCACGGGGGCTCTCGCGATCCGAGGGCTGAGATGACGGCAGGCGGCCGTCGACCGGATGAACCTGACCGGGTAATGCCGGCGTAGGGAGAAAAATGGTTGACGCCGTAAATTCTGTGACCACGGGCCCGATCCGCGGAAGCTCCAAGACCTACCAGCAGATCGATCATCTGCGGGTACCCGGACGGCGGGTGCACCTGTCGAACGGTGAACACCTCGACCTGTACGACACCTCCGGCCCGTACACCGAGCACAATCCCGAGTTCGACCTCGAAGTCGGTCTGCCGAAGATCCGCGACAGCTGGAACCGGCCCGCGCCGGTGGACGGCGCCAGCACCCAACTCGCCTGGGCAAGAGCAGGTTTGATCACAGACGAGATGCGCTTCATCGCCGCCCGTGAGCAGATGGATCCGGAGTTCGTGCGGTCCGAGGTCGCGATCGGCCGAGCAGTCATCCCGGCCAACCATCGCCACCCGGAGTGCGAGCCGATGATCATCGGCAAGGCGTTCACCGTCAAGGTCAACGCGAACATCGGCAACTCGGCGGTCAGCTCGTCGATCGCCGAAGAGGTGGAGAAGATGGTCTGGGCCACCCGGTGGGGTGCTGACACCATCATGGACCTCTCCACAGGCAAGGACATCCACGCCACCCGCGAGTGGATCATGCGCAACTCACCGGTGCCGGTGGGCACGGTGCCGATCTACCAAGCCCTCGAGAAGGTGAACGGCGATCCGGTCAAGCTGACGTGGGAAGCCTACCGCGACACCGTGATCGAGCAGGCCGAACAGGGTGTGGACTACATGACGGTCCACGCCGGCGTGTTGCTGCGTTACGTGCCGCTCGCCGCGAACCGGGTCACCGGCATCGTGTCGCGAGGGGGGTCCATCATGGCTGCCTGGTGTCTGGCCCACCACGAGGAGTCCTTCCTCTACACCCACTTCGAAGAGTTGTGCGAGATCTTCGCCCGCTACGACATCACGTTCTCCCTCGGAGACGGTCTGCGACCGGGCTCGATCGCCGACGCCAACGACGCCGCCCAGTTCGCCGAGCTACGCACGCTGGGCGAACTCACCAAGATCGCGAAATCACATGGCGTACAGGTGATGATCGAGGGTCCCGGGCACATCCCCATGCACAAGATCGTCGAGAACGTCCGCCTCGAGGAAGAGTTGTGCGAGGAGGCGCCGTTCTACACGCTGGGCCCACTCGCCACCGACATAGCCCCCGCATACGACCACATCACCTCGGCGATCGGCGCGGCGATGATCGCACAGGCCGGTACTGCGATGCTCTGTTACGTGACCCCGAAAGAGCATCTGGGACTTCCCAATCGCGACGATGTGAAGGTCGGGGTGATCACCTACAAGATCGCCGCGCACGCAGCCGATCTGGCCAAGGCTCATCCGCGCGCGCAGGAACGCGACGATGCCCTCTCGCGGGCACGTTTCGAGTTCCGCTGGAACGACCAGTTCAACCTCGCCCTCGACCCCGACACCGCCGTCGAGTACCACGATGAGACGATGCCCGCCGAGCCTGCCAAGACGGCCCACTTCTGTTCGATGTGCGGCCCGAAGTTCTGCTCGATGCGGATTTCCGCGGATGTCCGCGCATACGCCGAAGAGCACAACCTGGTGACCCAGGACGACATCGACCGCAAACTGGCCGCGGACATGGCCGCCAAATCGGCCGAGTTCATGGAAAAGGGTGCGGCCGTATACCTGCCGCTCACCGAAGCCGGCTCGGCACCCGCGACCGGTGTGGGTCCCGTACTTTCGACACCATGACCGACGCCGTGCAGCTCCTACCCCGGGTACCGCTGGGGCAGACACCCGTTCGAGTGATGACCATCGCCGGCACCGACTCCGGCGGTGGCGCAGGCATCAACGCCGACCTGCGGACGATGGCCTTGTGCGGAGTGCATGCCACGGTGGCGGTCGCCGCGGTGACGGTTCAGAATTCGCTGGGCGTCAGCGGTTTCCATCCGATTCCGCCGACTGTCGTGGCCGACCAGATGCGGTCGGTGATCACCGACATCGGGATAGGGGCGGCCAAGACCGGCATGCTCGCTTCAGGCGAGATCATCGATGCGGTGGTGGGCGCGGCCGATGAGCTCGATCTCGGCCACGGACGGACCATCCCCCTGGTGGTCGACCCTGTCTGTGCGTCCATGCACGGTGACCAGCTCCTGGCCGACGAGGCGATGGATTCGCTTCGCGGCAAACTGATCCCGATCGCCACGCTGATCACGCCCAATCTGGACGAGGTGCGGCTCATCACCGAAATCGACGTCACCGACCGGGTCTCCCAGGAGAAGGCCGCACGCGCGCTACATGCGCTGGGTACTCAGTGGGCCATGGTCAAAGGCGGTCATCTGCGGTCGGACCCGAACAGTCCGGATCTGCTCTTCGACGGCACGGACTTCATCGAGCTCACCGCTCCGAGAATCGACACCGGCCACGACCACGGGGCCGGAGATACGTTGGCGGCGGCCATCACCTGCGCGCTGGCGCACGGCTATTCGGTACCCGATGCCGTCCGTTTCGCGAAGTCATGGGTTACCAAGTCGCTGTCCGTGGCCTACCCCTTGGGGGCAGGCCACGGACCGGTCAACCCGCTCTGGCGGCTCGAGATCTAGCGAGATCCCGGCGTCGTCTGGTCAGGCGTCGCGGCGGTCGGTCACGTAGATCGCCGCACCGAAGACCAACGCGGTGATCACCATGAAGTAGAACAGCGAACCGTATTCGTTCCAGTACCAATCGAATCCGAGTTCTCGGCCATCGATGAAGTGGTTGGCGTTCAGGAACGGCATGAGGGGTCCGGCAACATCCTGGACCTTCGGGATCGCCGACAGCACGTTCTCGAGCACCAGGCTCCAGACCAGCAGGACGACGATCGCACCGGCCGTCTGGCGGATCAGTGCCCCGATACCCAACCCGATCAGCACAGCCAGGAATGCGTAGAGCGGAACGCCCCAATACAGCCGGATGGCGTGGGAACCGAGCAGGTCGACGTCGGAACCCGACATCGCCTTGCCGATCGGAACCGAGATGAGGGTGAGCACAAACGTGACTGCCGCAGCCAGCCCGCCGTATACGGCCGCCTTTGCCAACAGGACGTTGTAACGCTGCGGAACCGCCTGGAACGACGTCCGGATGGTGCCGAAACGGAACTCACTGGTGACCGCCAGCACGGCCATGATCATGAGAACCGTGACACCGAATCCGGTGGTACCGACCACGAAGTCGGAGACGTTGACTTCGCCGTCCGAGGTGTTGTCGGCATTTGTGGCCCACCCCAGGAGGAATGCCAGTCCCAGTCCGAGAACGATGACGATGCCGACACACCAGTACGGCGACTTGGTGGTCACGAGTTTGATGCGCTCTGCCGCTACGGCGTTGGTGAGCATCAGGCTTTACCCCCAGATTGATTCTGACCCGCTTCGTCCCAACCTGATTGCGGATGACCCGGTTGCGCGTAACCCGGTTGGCCCGCAGGCGGTTGCACACCTGGTTGCGGACCCCACCCCGGTGGCGGTGGAGCGAATTGACCTTGCTGAGCAGGATAGGACGCTACCGACTGTTGTTGTCCGGGAAAGGCCATCGCGTCGTTGCCGTGGTATTCGACAGCGCCCGCGGTCATCGACATGAAGACTTCCTCGAGCGAAGCGGTCTTGCCCGAGAGCTCGTGGAGACCGATGCCGTTGGCCGCAGCAATGTCGCCGACCTGGTCGGTGGTGACGTTTTCCAGGCGCAACGACGGGCCTGCCCCGTCGTCGGCCACCGGCACCGAACGCAGCCCGGCCGCGGCGAGCGCAGCCTGCAGTTCGCCGAGTTTGGGACTACGCACGCGGACGGTGACCTGCGCGCTGCTGGTGAAGTCCTTGACAGACGCATCCGCGATCAGCTGCCCGCGGCCGATCACCACGAGATGTTCTGCGGTGAGCGACATCTCGGTGAGCAGATGACTCGACACCAACACGGTGCGACCCTGGTCGGCCAGAGCCCGCATGAACTTTCGGATCCAGACGATGCCCTCGGGATCGAGGCCGTTGACCGGCTCGTCGAAGAGCAGGACGCCTGGGTCGCCGAGCAGTGCACCCGCCAACCCGAGGCGCTGGGACATGCCGAGCGAGAAGCCCCCGGCCTTCTTGCCCGCCACCTCGGTGAGTCCGACATCGGCCAGCACCTGGTCGACACGGTGGTTCGGGATCCCGTTGGACGCCGCCATCCAGCGCAGGTGGCTACGGGCGGTGCGGTTCGGATGCACCCACTTGGCGTCGAGCAGTGCGCCCACCTGGGTCAGCGGCCTCTTGAGGTCGCGGTACGGCAACCCATTGATGGTCGCGGTACCCGACGTGGGACGGTCCAGTCCCAGGATCATCCGCATGGTGGTGGATTTGCCTGCACCGTTGGGACCCAGAAAACCGGTCACCACACCTGGTTTCACGTCAAACGTGAGGTTGCTGACCACCTGGTTCTTGCCATAGACCTTCGTCAGGCCCTGAACTCTGATCATGGCCCTCAGTGTGCCAGAGCAGCACCGCCGCCCACCTCATCCTTGTGACTGATCTTCACCGGCGGTCTCAGCTGTCGAGCTGCGGCGACGACGCCTGTGCCCAGAACCGCTTGGGGATCCGGCCGGCACCGTGGGCCAGCCTGCCCGCGGTCACTGCCGAACGCATCGCGGCAGCCATCCGGGCCGGATCGGCAGCCCTGGTCACCGCAGAAGCGAGCAAGACCGCGTCACAACCGAGCTCCATGGCCAGGGCCGCGTCGCTCGCGGTGCCGATGCCCGCATCCAGGATCACCGGCACGCCTGCAGTCGCGACGATCATCTCGATGTTGTGTGGGTTGCTGATGCCCAGCCCTGTGCCGATCGGTGAGCCGAGAGGCATCACGGCGGCGGCTCCGGCGTCTTCGAGTCGTCGCGCGAGGATCGGGTCGTCGTTGGTGTACGGCAACACCACGAACCCGTCCTGGACCAGACGATCGACCGCTTCGATCAACTCGGGTCCGTCCGGGAGAAGGGTCCGTTCGTCGCCGACCACCTCGACCTTGACCCAGTTGGTGTCGAGTGCCTCCCGGGCCAGTTGGGCCGTGAGCACGGCCTCGGCGGCGGTCCGGCAGCCAGCGGTGTTGGGCAACACCTCGATCTGCAAGCGGCGCAACAGGTCCAGCACTCCGGTGCGTCCGCCGGCATCGACCCTGCGCATGGCCACCGTCGTCATCTCGGTGCCGGAGGCGACCAGCGCGTCTTCGAGAATCGCCAAGTTGGCGGCGCCGCCGGTGCCCGTGATGAGCCGGGACGTGAACTCGCGGCCCGCGATCACCAGGGAGTCGTCGGCAGCTGTACCCGCCTGAGTCAATTCGTCAGGTGCCGTGAGCTGTTCAGCCACCCTGCACCGCCGTGAGGATCTCGATCCGCTCACAAGGCCCCAGCTCTTGCGCCCAACGGGACTGCGGATGAACCACGCCGTCGACGGCAACGGCGACCCCGGTACGGGGGAGGTCGAGTTGGTCGAGCAATGTCAGCACGGTCGCCCCATCGGGTAGCCGAACGTCGTCGCCGTTGACGTTTACATCGGTTGCCATGCGAATCTCCCTGGTTCTGTAGCTGGTTGGTCGATCTCCTTGCCGGAGAGGATGTCTGCCACCAGATCTGCGGTGACCGGGCACATCAGGATCCCGTTGCGACCGTGACCCGTCGCCACGATCGTCCGGTCGTCGAGCCTGCCGATGAGTGGCATTCCGTCGGGTGTTGCGGGACGCAGTCCCGCCTCGGCGCTGAGCAGGTGGTACTCGCGCAATGACGGCATGAGCTCGATGGCGTCGGTGAGCAGGTCCGCCACCCCACCGGCCACGGGTCGCCGGTCGAACCCGCTGTCGTACTGGGTGGCCCCGACGACAACGCCGTCGGGCCGAGGCACCACGTACACCGCTCGCCCGTTGACCCGGCCGCGCACAACGTGTTTCGGCGGACGCAGTGCGCCGGGCGTGGATCCGAGTCGCAGAACTTCGCCCTTGGACGGATAGACCGGGAGCCCGGTCCAGAGTGCGGCCGACCCGACACCTGCGGCGAGCAGCACCTGGTCGGCGGAGATCTCCGCCAGGTCGTGCACTGTTGTGGTCTCGATCCGTACTCCCGACGTCGCCGCGCGGTCGGCCAGCACGGCCAGCAGGCGGCGATTGTCCACTGCCATCTCTCGCCGGGCCAGGTAACCACTGCGAACCCGTCCCGACACCGCGGGCTCGAGTGCGCGGATCTCCCTGCCGGTCAACGGTTCTATCGGATGGCCGCGTCGGGCCAGCCATTCGGCGACCATGGCCAACTCGCCGACGTCCGCGCTGTCGACACCCACCATCAGGCTCGAGGAGGCAGCGACCACCTGATCGTCGCCCAGCCTGTCGATGAACTCGGGCCAGCGCGACATCGCCTGCTCGGCAAACGCGAGGTAGACGTCGTCACCGGTGCGACTCTCCCCCGCAATGCCCAGCATCCCGGCCGCCACCCGAGATGCCGCGGTGGAAACGAGCCCGTCGCCGCGCTGCGGCTCGAGGTGACCTGAATCGTAAACGGTTACCTGCCAGCCGGATTCGGCGGCACGAACCGCACATGCCAGACCGATGACGGCGCCACCGACGATTGCGAGAGACTTCATCCCACCTTCTTCCTTCGCCGGCATTACCCGGATCAGGTGTAACGGTCATGGGCAGGTTCGCGACCCAGATCTCAGCCCGACGCATCCCTCGGGCACCCGTGTGTGTACTGACCGACAGACTACTCCGTCGGTTCGGACCGCAGGCCAGCCCGCTGGTTCGGCCAGGAGGCCGGGCCATGGTCTTGGCAGAAGGTAGATTCGGCGATCGTGAATGCCCGCGATCGCCTGACCACCGCCCAGCTCTACCTCTGCACCGACGCCCGGCGTGAACGCGGCGATCTCGTCGAGTTCGCGGACGCCGCGCTGGCCGGCGGCGTGGACGTCATCCAGTTGCGTGACAAGGGGTCGGCTGGCGAACGCGAGTTCGGGCCCCTCGAAGCCGCGCAAGAACTCGATCTCCTCGGTGCGCTCGCCGAGGTGACCGCACGCCACGGCGCGCTGCTGGCCGTGAACGATCGAGCGGATATCGCAGCGTTGAGCGGCGCCGATGTACTGCACCTGGGGCAGGACGACCTGCCGGTGGATCTGGCCCGCCGCATCGTGGGCGAGGACGTGGTGATCGGCCGTTCGACCCACGATGTCCAGCAGGCGACGTCCGCTGCCGAGCAGCCGGGGGTCGACTACTTCTGCACCGGACCCTGCTGGCCCACCCCGACCAAACCGGGCCGCTTCGCACCGGGTCTCGACCTCGTGCGTGCCACCGCCGACCTGGCATCGCGGCGGCCCTGGTTCGCCATCGGCGGCATCGACGAACAGCGACTCGCGGAGGTACTCGACGCCGGCGCCGACCGCATCGTGGTGGTGCGCGCGATCACCGCCTCGGACGATCCCTGTAACGCTGCCCGCCGTTTGAAGGACAAACTGGTTGCAAGGACAAAATCCTGAGGACTATGGTTGGCGAATCATGAAGCGCATTCTCGTAGTTCACCGCAGCGGGGTCTGATCCGACCGGCCCCCCGTTGCGGGCCGTGAGCGCTACCTGCTGGTCATCCTTTTCTCCGGAAGACCTTGTCGATGAACACTCTCACCACACCAGATACACCGATCTCCCCACATTCCCAGGCCACCGCGCCCGATCCTTTTGCCTCCCGCTATGGCAGATCACTGCCATCGCCGCTGCGGGCCGAGGCCGCCGGTATGACGTGGACAGCTTTCGCCGACACCTACGCGCCGACGACCGGACCGATTCGTCTCGGCAACTGGACCGCGTCGGCCGCCCCACAAGACCTCTTGCACTGTAGGGCGACCATCGCCACCGGCGACGTCATCCGATCGCTCTCGGCGACCGCGACCGGACCGATCAGCGCGCTCACCGACATGCTGTACCGCTTGGGTGCCGGCGTCGAGATCGTCAGCCTCCACCAATACGACTTCGCCGGCGGCGTGGCCACTTTCCTGCTGTGCGAGCGCGACGACCGGCGCACCTGGGCGATGGGGAACGGCTGCACCGGTCAGGAGTCGGCACTGAGTGCTCTGATCGCGGGGGCCAACCGGCTCTACTGAGAGTCGGTCACCGGTAGATCGGCGACGGCCTGTGCCAGATCAATACTGCGCTGCCACGTCGATGATCCATGTGACACCGAAACGATCGGTGAGCATGCCGAAGGCCGGCGCCCAGGGGGCGGGGCCGAACTCTTCGACGATGTCGGCGCCGTCGGCGAGCCCGTCCCACAGGGCACGGACCTCATCGACGCTCTCACCCCGGACCGACACGAAGAACGGCGAGTTCGTGAGGGTCATCTCGTTCTCGCGCCTGGTGACCGGCGTGGGCGCGGCTGCGCGTGAGGGCTCGGCAGGTGCGGGCGCGTCGTAGGCCATCAGACCGAATCCGGCCTGCCCCACGATCTGGCCGAACACAACCCGATCGGCGCCAGGGGCATCTTTTGGCATACCGAAGTCGCCATAGGTCAGGACGGTCATCTCGCCGCCGAATATCGATCGGTAGAACTCGAGAGCCGCCCGGGCCTCACCGTCGAAGTTGAGGTGGGTGACTGCGCTGTAGGTCATATCTGCTCCTTTGAGGCTCGGACACCGGCTTTTCCGGTCCGGTGCCCACTGTGCGCACCTCATAGGTCAGAGTTTGTCCGCTTATCCCGGCAGAATTGACGGCATGCCGCTGACACCCGCCACGAGTACCTCGCGCCGACTGCTGTCGCTGCTGTCGCTACTCCAGGCACCACGCGACTGGCCGGGGTGGCTCCTGGCCGACCGCCTCGATGTCAGCGAGCGCACCCTGCGTCGCGATGTGGACCGGCTGCGTGAACTCGGCTACGAGATCCGCGCCACCAAGGGACGCGACGGCGGCTATCGGCTCGACGCCGGCGCGGTTGTCCCCCCGATGCTGTTCGACGACGAACAGGTCGTCGCGATTGCGATCGCGTTGCAGGCCGCACCCAACACCGGCGCAGACATCGGGGAATCTGCGGCTCGGGCACTGACCACCGTGCGGCAGGTACTGCCGAGCCGATTGCGGCCACGAGTCGACGGGGTCGAACTCACGCCCCTCGCGGGAAACAACCCACCGACAGCCGTAACCGACGTGCTGCTCGCCATCGGCGACGCGATCCGACGCGGCGAAGAACTCCGTTTCGATTACGGCCGTACCGACGACACGGACACCGATCGTGACGACGCCGGCCTGGCGCGTCCGCCCCGCAGGGTGCAGCCACACCACCTCGTGTCACGGCTGGGCCGGTGGTACGTGGTGGGGTGGGATCCCGACGCCGATGATTGGCGGGTCTTCCGAGCGGACCGCATGTCTCCGAGGACACCGACAGGACCCCGGTTCGTCCGTCGCGACATCCCCGGGGGTGACGTGGGCACGTTCTTGGAAGGCCGGTTCAAGGGTTCGACCGACAACACCGACCGCTGGCCGTGCACCGGTGATGTGGTCCTTCACGCCGACGCCACGGACGTACATCCATTCGCCCACAATGGGGTCGTCGAGTCACTCGGACCCTCGCGGTGCCGACTGCGGTCGGGGTCGTGGTCATGGGCGGCGCTGGCGGCCGGACTGTGCAGATTCGACGTCGACATCGAGGTGGTGGGCCCGCCCGAACTCCGCGCCGCCTTCGCTGACTTGGCGCGACGCGCAACGCTCGCAGCGCAGTGACCCGCCCCGCGGTCGGTTGTCGGACGGTCAGGTGTCGGATTGGGAGAACGCGCTGAGCTTGTTGCGCAGCTCGGGCCAGCTCACAGCGAATGCGGGATGGAGTGCCAGGTCGTCGACCTCGTCGGCGCTGACCCACCGCAGTTCCACCGACTCGCGATTGGCGGTGGTGGCCAGTGGGGCGGCCACCTCGGCGATCACCGTGGTGTACGTCCAGCCGCTCGGCGCCCGGTGCGTCACCAGTTCGTCACGCACGGTGAGCTCGGCGTCCGCGATCCCCGCTTCTTCGTCGGCCTCACGGACGGCCGTGTCCACCGCGCTCTCGTGTGAATCGCGGGCTCCGCCAGGCAGTGCCCACGTGCCACCCTGGTGGCTCCACACAGCGCGATGTTGCAGCAGAACGAGGACCGAACTGGTATCGCTCGGGGTGTACAGCAACAAGCCCGCAGCGCCATGCCGTCCCCAATATCGCGATCCGTCCGCGTCGAAAACCCAACCGTCGCCGTCGCCCCGCACGCGACACCTCCTCGCCCAGCCGACCTACCTCGGTGCAACGCTACTTGCCCCGGCGGGGTGACACAGGGCCGCACTGTCGCAACGGGCTCGGTGATTCGCAGTAATGTCGGTTTCACATCCACTCATCTGCGATCAGGACCTGGCCCCGCGAGGCGGGCCTGGAGGAAGAAGGGATCGCGTGACCGGCGGCAACGCAAGTTCTTTGCGTACCCGGCTCATGCATGCGGAGAAGCCGTACAGCGGCCGCTTCCGACGGCCGCTGTTCGATCGGCCCGCTCCCCTGACCCGGCGTGAAGTACTGAGTCTGACCCGTGAGCGCACCCAGAACCCGCTCACCAACATGCGCGAGCTGGCCTGGACCAGCCCCGGCAAACTGATGATCATCTCGCTGGTGCTGCTGATCTCGTCGGTGGTCGTCGGGTGGTATTCGTCCGACACGCTGGACGACCGCACCACCACGCTCGAGAACATGATCGTGCAGACCGAGCCGCTCGCCGAGGCCTCGCAGGTTCTCTACAGCTCGCTGTCCATCGCGGACGCCGCCGCCAATTCGGCGTTCATCTCCGGCGGCCTCGAACCGCCCGAACTCCGCGAGCGTTACAACGATGCGGTCGCCACCGCGGCGCACGCCTCATCCAGTCGGTCAGCGGCGCCGCGATGGACAACACCGAGACCCGGCAGGACCTCACCACCCTCTCGGCCCAGATCCCCGTGTACACCGGTCTGATCGAGTCGGCCCGGATCAACAACCGACTCGGCAATCCGGTGGGCTCGGCGTATCTCGGCGAGGCATCGAACATGATGCAGGAGATGATCCTGCCCGCAGCCGAACGGCTGTACGCCGAGCGCGCCGACGCCATCGGCGATTCGAGAACCAACTTCACCAATGCGCCGTGGGGCGTCTACACGGCTCTGATGTTGCTGCTGGCAGCGATGATTGCCGCGCACCTCTACGTCGCCAGGCGCAGTCGACGACGCTTCAACCTCGGATTGCTGGTGGGCATCGGGTGCGTTCTGATCGGCTTGCTGTGGTTGCTCGTCGGCGGCCTGCTGTCGGTCAACTCCACCGCCAACGCCGAGAACCGCGGCGCGGTTCCGCTCCGCGAGCTGACCCAGGCCCGCATCCTCACCCAGCAGGCTCGGTCCGATGAAACCCTCTCGCTCGTCCGGCGAGGCGATCAGCAGGAGCTCGAGTCGGGGTACGCCAAAGCGGTGGCACAGATCGACACCGTGCTGACCGACTACCGCGAGGACGATCGCAAGGACGTCGCCGAGGACTCGGTGGCCGACGCGATCGACGCTCTCGCCCTGTGGCGCGATGCCCATGCCGCCATCCTCGAACGCACCAACGCCGGCGACTTCAACGGCGCCACCGCCATCGCGGTGGGCGACAACCCCGACGGGTCGGCCGCGGCATACAGTCGCCTCGACACCGCCCTTGTCGATGGCATCACCGACACCCGCAACACGTTCCGCGACGACATCAACACCGCACGGGTGGTCATCGGGTACGCCGGACTCGGGATCATGCTCTTGGGCATCGCGGCCGGCATCGCCGCCTTCGTCGGGATCTTCCCCAGGATCCGGGAGTACCGATGATCACGCGATCGGGACTCCGTGGCCTGGTGGCGGCCGGCGCGCTGGTGCTCGCCACAACCATGGTGGCCGGCTGCGTCAATGCCGAGGCGCCCGAGAGTCTTCCGCCTTCGGCGTCGGCCGCATGGCCACAGCCGGCAGGGGTGAGCCTCGACGTGCCGATCGAGCCTCCCCCCGCCACCGAGTCGTGTGATGCGACGGCGAGTCTGACGCCCGGACCGCTACCCGAACCCGGCAAGATGCCACCGGGCACCACCATGGAGACGATCTACAAACGGGGCTGGCTCAAGGTGGGCCTGGACATCGGGTCGAACCTGCTCTCGTTCCGTGATCCGATCAGCGGCACCATTGAAGGCTTCGACGTCGACGTCGCCAAAGAGCTGGCCCGGGCGATCTTCGGTGACCCCGAGCGGATCGAGTTCCGCATCCTAAACTCCGACGACCGGATGAACGCACTGAAAGACAGTACGGTCGATGTTGTGGTCAAGACGATGAGCATCACCTGCCAGCGACTGCGGGACATCGCGTTCTCCACCGTGTATTACGAAGCGTCGCAACGCATCCTGACTATGCGCAGCTCCGACATCAACGGTGTTGCCGACTTGGCGGGCAAACGCGTGTGCGCGGCCCGCGGCACCACGTCCATCGCACGTATCCAGCAACGGGTGCCCGACGCCATCGTCGACACCGTCTCCACATGGGCCGACTGTCTGGTGATGGTGCAGCAGGGCCAGGTTGATGCGGTCTCCACCGACGACGCGATCCTGGCGGGCATGGCAGCGCAGGATCCGTACGTACACGTCGTCGGGCAGAGCCTCGGCGAGGAGCCCTACGGTATCGGCATCAACAAGAACGACGAAGACCTCGTCCGTTTCACCAATGGCGTGCTGCAGAAGATGCGTGAAGACGGCACCTGGTTCGACATCTACGACCGCTGGCTGTCTATCCTTGGGCCGAAATACTATCCGCCACAACCGTCGTACCGGGACTAGAGGTGATTCGTGAACAACGATGATCCCGCCGAAGGCGACACCGAGGTCGGGACGCAGGCGGTGTCGATGGAGGACCTCGACATCGGAACGCAAGCCGTTCCGATGGAGATGGCCTTCACCGAGCAGACCCAACGAACACAGCAAGACGAACGCCCAGACCGGCCAACCAACCCGGTGCTGTCGGCTCAGACGCCCATGGTCCCCACCAGCCGCAGCTCACGCAGTCGCCGCCGGATGGGCGGCGGCCTGGTCGATGTCCCGCGCGTCTTCGACATCGAGCCCGCCGATGCGGTCATGGACCACGCGGTGGTGGCCGAGGGCAAGCGCAACTGCTGGAAGTGCGGGCGGCCGGTCGGCCGTCAGTCCGGGCCGGGAGCCGGGCCGCTCACCGGGGTCTGCGGCCATTGCGGCGCACGCTATTCGTTTGTACCGGGCCTGGCCAAGGGGACGATGGTCGCCGACCAGTACGAGATCTCGGGCGCCATCGCCTACGGCGGGCTGGGCTGGATCTACCTCGCCATCGACCGCAATGTGTCCGACCGTCCCGTTGTGCTCAAGGGCCTTCTGAACTCGAAAGACGCACAGGCACAAGCAGTTGCACTGGCCGAGCGACAGTTCCTCGCGTCGGTGTCACACCCCGGCATCGTCAAGATCTACAACTTCGTCGAGCACGTTGACCCCGTGGGCAACACCTTCGGGTACATCGTGATGGAGTACGTGGGCGGCAGCACGCTCAAGGACATCACGGCCGTGGACGGCGAATGTGGGCCCGGCCGAAAGCTTCTCACTCCCGAGCAGGCGATCGCGTATCTTCTCGAGGTGCTGCCGGCGGTGAACTACCTCCACTCGGTAGGGCTGGTGTACAACGACATCAAGCCCGAGAACATCATGGTCGGCAGCGAGGACGTGAAGCTGATCGACCTCGGGGCCGTCTCCCCCATCAACGGTTACGGCCATCTCTACGGAACACCTGGTTTCCAGGCCCCGGAGATCGTCAAGACCGGCCCACAGATCGCCACCGACATCTACAGCCTGGGCCGCACCCTGGCCGTCCTGACTGTAGACATGCCGATGGAGAAGGGCCGCTACCTCGACGGTCTGCCGGATCCCTCGGAGGCGAAGGTGTTCGCCGACAACCCCTCGTTCTATCGGTTGCTGCAGCGCGCAACCCATCCCGATCCCACCAAGCGTTTCGCCAGTGCCGACGAGATGGCAGGTCAGCTGCTCAACGTGCTCCGCGAGTTGGTCGCGGCGCATTCCGGCGTGCCACGACCCGGCCTGTCCACGGTCTTCAGTCCACAGCGCACCACGTTCGGCACCGAGATGATGCTCGCGCCCGTGGACGGAATCCTCGAACCCGTGCGCGCGCAGATCAAGCTCGACACCACCGATGTTGTCGCCGCCCTTCCCGTGCCGCTGGTCGATCAGTCGGATCCGGCTGCCGGACTGCTCAACTCGACTGCGCTGTCCGAACCCAGCCAGACACTCGACTCGATCCGTAGCGCCCGCGAGGGTGGACTGTCGTCGGTGATCGGTACCGACCCCTCCGACCACCACCCGTCCCGAGAGATCGACCTGATCGAGGCACGCGCCTATCTCGAACTCGGGGACGCACAGACCGCTCTCGACCTGCTCAACCAGGCCACGGAGCATCACGGAAAGTCGTGGCGCACAGAATGGTTCCTGGGGTTGTGCGCGTTGCTGATGAACGATGTGGAGGTGGCGCACGCACGGTTCAACGACGTGCTGGCCGCCATGCCCGGCGAAGTGGCACCCAAGCTCGCGGTGGCGGCGACCGCAGAGCTGATGAACAACCATGACGTTGCGTTGCAGCACTATCGGACGCTGTGGCAGACCGATCGCGCGATCGTCACCGCGGCTTTCGGGCTCGCTCGCATGCGGTTCGCCGGCGGCGACATCGACGGCGCGGTCAAAGCACTCGACGACGTTCCGCCCACGAGTCGTCACTACAACGCAGCGAGTTGCACGGCAATCCTCACCCTTGTCCACGGCCGAGATCCCGCCGAGGTCACCGAGGAACAGCTGCGCGAGGCCGCCAGGCGACTGGACGCCATGTCCGACACCGAACCTCGCAAACAACGTCTGGTGATCCTGGTCCTCGGCATCGCCATCGGCTGGATCCATCGCCGACCCGACCAGTCACCCACCGACGCGTCTGCGCGCGGCGACATCCTGGGCTACCCGTTCAACGACCACGGCCTGCGTGTGGGCTGCGAGCAATCACTGCGGCGACTGGCGCGGGGCACGATGAACCGAACCCAGCGCTTCTTGCTGGTCGATCTTGCCAACTTCATCCGGCCGCATACGTTGTTCTGAGAAGCAACCCGAAGCCGAATTCTTCTGCAACCAGCCCCATTTCGTAAGTTTGGCGAAGATTCGGTAAGCGCAGATATGTCAGACCGTGTAACTACAATCGAAAGCATGTTCGAGCATTGGTCAGAGCTGGGTGAGCGGAACATCGGTATGGTGCCCGCCGCGCTGGCGCGCCCCAATGAACTGCTCCGCACGGCGGAGCGGGCAATGGCTGGGCAGGGCTACTTGGAATGGGCACGCTACATGGCCGCCGCCGAACTGCATCGCCAAGTCGTCGACCCCGCGATCGATGCTTCCGACTTGTACCTGGATGCCTATGCGAGCTGCGCGGCCCGCCTCGCCGCAGCCCAGCACTTGTCGCAGGTCGCCGCAGAGAACCATCTCACCTGCGCCTTGGCGTTGCGCGATCGACTCCCGCAGGTTGCCGAGATGCTGAAAGACGGATATCTTGCGCCGCACCATATTTCGACCATCGTCGCGCGCACAGATCTCATCGAGGGATCCGAGCACACCGAAGCCATCGACCGCGACATCGCTGATCAGCTCCGTCGCCGCGGATCCTGGTCGAGGAATCGCCTGCGAGACATGGTCGACGCGACGATATTCCGCCGCGACCCCGACCTGGTGCGTGAAGATCGCAGCGCGGCAAAGGACAAACGAGGAGTGTGGGCTGAAGGTCATCAGAACGGGATGTCCGAACTCACCGCCGTCGTCGCAGCCGAGAACTCGGCCATGATCATGCATCGCCTCGAGAAGTTGGCAGCATCGGTATGCAAACGCGATACGCGGACCAAGCCACAACGCATGTCCGACGCCCTCTTCGCCATCACCATGCGCGCGAGTTCACTTGTGAATGCGACAGCGATCTCAATCATCCCTGCACCGCCGACATCATCACCGTTCCCGCCGACGGAGTCTTCTCGGGCATTGACGCCAAGATTGTCCTGCACGCCATCGCCAACCAGTCGACCCTCGACGGCGACGACAAGCCCGGGTACCTCCAAGGTCATGGCGTCATCTCAGCCGCGCACGTCCGTGACCTCGCAGCCCACGCCAACACCACCACCCGCCCCCTCGGCAACACCGAGACCGGATACGTCGCAGCACCTCGACCCGAACCCTCAGCGAACCCTGAACCAACGCACTCTTCCTCAGCACAATCAAACACCGACAACCGCGGCGATACCGAGACCAACGCCAACGCGGCCGGCGGTCGGGTTTCCGAGCAGAACGAACAGCCCGGACCGATCACCCGCGCCAATTGCGCAGCACCACAACCCTCCCGAGCCGTGCGAAGAGCCATGAAGGGCACCAAGCAACACCATGCGATTCCGCCCGATCAACCGCAACTCGACCTACTCATCGAGGCCGAAACCAAAGCCGGCGACCATGAACCCGTCTTCCAATGGCCACCGCTACCCACCGTGCAACCGGGCGACCACTACCGCCCGTCGGCGGTCCTCGACACGTATCTCCGAATCCGGGATCTTTACTGCACCTGGCCTGGCTGTGACAGACCCGCATGGTCGGCCGACCTGGACCACACCCAGGAGTACAACCACGACGACCCCGCCAGCGGTGGACACACCCATCCCGAGGGAATGAAAGCCCTCTGCCGTTTCCACCATCTACTCAAAACCCATACCGCGTGGCTCGACGACCAGTACGTAGACGCGCACGGCCGCACGCGGACGACCATCACCACCCCGGAAGGCCGGACCTACCACGGACCCAGCTGGACGGGTGACGACCTGTTCACCGGCCTTCGCTTGATCGTCTGGGACCAGAGTCCACCGAATCGCCGACGGGTCAGAGCCGACAACCCGGTCAGAACTATGTCCCGCACGCGAGCGAAACACCTACGGCGTCACCAAGAAAGAATACGCAACCGCCGGACCCGCGAGCCCGGATAGCTGGCTAACCCTGCAGCGCCGCCACCGACTGCCTCGCGATCGCGAGTTCCTCGTTGGTCGGCACCACAAGAACGGTGACGGCCGAATCGTCGGTCGAGATGATTCGCGCCTCACGGCTTCTGGCCGCGTTGCGTTCTGGGTCGATCTGGATGCCGAAACAGTCCAGACCCGCGAGGCTGTCGGCCCTCAACTTCGGAGCATTCTCGCCGACCCCCGCGGTGAAGACGATCGCGTCGGTACGGCCCAGGGTCACCATGTAGGCGCCGATGTATTTGCGCAGCCGGTGAACATACACCTTGTAGGCCAGCGTCGCGTCGGCGTCGCCTGCCTCGACCTTCTCGGTGAGCGTACGGAAGTCGTTCTCCCCACTGAGACCTTTGAGCCCGGCCTTCCGGTTCAGCATGGTGTCAATCTGGTCGACGTCCATGTCCGCCGCGCGCCGAAGATACATCACCACACCTGGGTCCACATCACCGCTACGTGTGCCCATCACCAAGCCCTCGAGGGGGGTCAGGCCCATCGACGTCTCCACCGGGCGGCCACCCTCGATCGCCGACGCCGACGCGCCGTTACCGAGATGCAGCACAATCTGATTCAGGCTCTCGCGATCGGCACCGAGGAACTCGGCGGTCACGCCCGACACGTACTCGTGCGAGGTGCCGTGGAAGCCATATCTCCGGATGTCGTGCTTCTTCGCCAACTCGCGGTCGATCGCATACGTGGCGACATGGTCGGGTAAGCCGTGGAAGAAGGCGGTGTCGAACACCGCCACAGACGGCACATCAGGCAACAACTCCCGTACCGCTTCGATGCCGACGAGGTTGACCGGGTTGTGCAGCGGCGCAAGGTCCTCCAGTTCCTTGATCGCAGCAACGACGTCATCGTCGACGACGGTGGGGCGATAGAACTTCGGTCCGCCGTGGACCACCCGATGACCCACCGCGACGATGCCTGCCGATCCCAGATCGTGCCCGGCCTCCGAGAACAATTCGAAGACCTTGGCGAGTCCGGCCTGGTGGTCGGCGATCTCGCCGACGAACTCGTTTTCCTCATCACCCTGGACGTGCTCGACCCGCGCCTGGGCCTCCCCGATCCGCTCCACCAGGCCGTGAGCCACAACCGTACCCGAGTCGGGTTGCACGAGCTGATATTTCAGCGACGACGAGCCTGCGTTGAGCACCAGGACGGTGTTGTCGGGATTGCTCTGGGATGTCATGTCATTGCTCCGCGTCGTCTGGTTGACCCTGGGCCTGGATCGCGGTGATCGCCACGGTGTTGACGATGTCCGAGACCAGCGCACCGCGCGATAGGTCGTTGATCGGTTTGCGCAAGCCTTGCAAGACGGGACCGACGGCCACCGCATCGGCGCTGCGCTGCACGGCTTTATAGGTGTTGTTGCCGGTGTTCAGATCAGGGAAGATCAGCACCGTCGCCTGTCCGGCGACCGGCGAATCGGGCATCTTCGACTTGGCCACCGAGGGATCGACTGCGGCGTCGTACTGAATAGGTCCCTCCACCAGCAACTCCGGCGCTCGTTCCCGGACGAGTCCGGCAGCTGTGCGCACCTTGTCCACGTCTGCGCCGCTGCCCGATTCGCCGGTGGAGTACGACAACATGGCCACCCGCGGCTCGATGCCGAACTGAGCAGATGTGGCGGCGGAGGAGATGGCGATGTCGGCCAGCTGCTCGGCGGTGGGGTCGGGGACGATGGCGCAATCGCCGTACGCCAGAACGTGGTCGGCGAGGCACATGAAGAACACGCTCGACACCGTCGACACACCCGGCGCCGTCTTGATGATCTCGAACGCAGGCCGGATCGTGTGCGCAGTGGTGTGCACGGCGCCCGACACCATGCCGTCGGCGTAACCCAGTTGCACCATCAGGGTTCCGAAATACGAGACGTCCTGCACTGTGCTGCGGGCGCGCTGCAGGTCCATCCCCTTGTGCTTGCGCAGCTCGGTGTAGACCTCGGCGAACTCGTCGAGTAGTTCCGACGACGTCGGGTCGATCACGTCCACGCCGGTCAGGTCGACATCGAGTTCGGCGGCCCGATCCCGCACTGCCCGTTCGTCTCCGAGAATGGTGAGGTCGGCCACCTGTCGTCGGAGCAGTCGTCCGGCGGCACGCAGGATGCGGTCGTCGCCGCCCTCGGGCAGCACGATGCGTTTACGGATCTTGCGTGCCCGCTCGATCAACTGGTACTCGAACATCTGGGGGGTGACGACCTCGGGGATACGCAACTTCAGCTTCTCGAGCATCGCCACGGAATCGACGTGCTCCTCCATCAGATTGAGAGCCACGTCGATTTTGCGTACCGAGTTGATGTTCATCCTCGCGCGGGCATGGGCTGCGGCCCTTGCCGTTTCGTAGGTTCCCTGTTCACAGCAGATGAGCGGCAGAGGCGACTGCAACCCCTCCATCAACGCAGCGATCTTCGGGTGAGGTTTGATGCCACCGTTGAGGATGATGCCGGAGAGCTTGGGGAACCCCTCGGCGGCATTGGCCGCCACCAGCGAGACCAGCACATCGGAGCGGTCGGCCGGCGCGATCACGGCAACGCCTTCGGTGAGTCGTTCCAGGATGTGCTCGATGGTCATCCCGCCGACCATCACATGCATGGCCTCCCGGCTGAGCAGCTCGGGATCGCCGCTGTACAACTCGCCGCCGAGTTCTTCCATCAGTTCCCCGACCGTCGGCGCGATCAGCACCGGGTCTTCCGGCAACGTCCACGTCGGCAGTAGGGTGGCCTCCTGCAGCGCGTCCTTCACCGAGTCCAGCCGATCCGGGTCACAGCGGTTGGCGATCAGCGCGACCGCCTGAGCGTGGTTCTGCTCCAGCTCGTGCAGACACAACTCGGCCAAACCGACCACTTCGGCGTCGCTGCGGTCCGCCGCCTTGAGCGCCAACAGCATCGGCGTCTGCAGGTTCGCGGCGATCCGGGCGTTGAAGCTGAGTTCGGACGGACTGGCGATATCGGTGTAGTCCGACCCGATCACCAGTACGGAATCGCATCGCTCCTCCACCGCATGGAATCGGGTGACGATCTCCCCGAGCGCTGCCTCCGGGTCGGCATGGACCTGCTCGTAGGTGACGCCGATGCAATCCTCGTAACTCAGGTCCGTCGAATCGTGTTCGATCAGCAACTCCAGGATGTAGTCGCGCCGGTCGGACTTGGTTCTGGAGATCGGCCGGAACACCCCGACCCGGCCGCCCGAGGCGGCCAGCAGGTGCAGCACCCCCAACGCCACTGTCGACTTGCCGGTGTCGCCTTCAGGTGAGGCCAGGTAGATGCTGCTCGATGACGAAGCGCCCATACCGCCCACCCTAATGTGGGCGCAAAGGGCCGGCCGTGCGACGGGCCTCATCAGGCGGATCACCAGCCGGATCCGGTACGCGGCTGCCTTCAGCAGAGCTGCCATGTCCGCCCTGTGCGGGCCATCGTTGGCCGGGCCTGCGCACGGGCTGCGAGGTTGCCGGACGCCGAGCTCACCGGATCGTCGAACGCACCACCATGTCCGCGATGTCGTCGTCGGACAGCGCACTGCGTGGAATGAGCATGTAGGAGTAGATGATTCGAATCATCATCTCGGTGGCTCGGCCGGCATCGGGCACCAGCGCAGCCTCGAGTTCCGGCTCGTTCGCGAAGTTGCCGACGCTGTTCGCCACGATGAGGTCCACGATGGTGACGTCGGAGGTGCGGTCGGGACCACGCGCCACGATCGTGGTGATGATCTCTTCCGGCTCGTTCTTCAGGATGTATTGCAGCGCTTCGTGATTGCGAATGTAGTCGAGCACGTTGAGGACGAGGACACGAACCTTGTCCGCCGGCTCGGGTTCGGACGCGGTCCACTCGGCGATCAGGGTACCGAGCCTCTTCACCTCGCGTTCGACGATCGCCTGCACCAATTGGTCGCGGCCACCGAACATCCGGTAAGCGGTCGCCCGGCCCACCCCAGCATGCCGCGCCACCGACGTCAGGCTCAGTGCACGAGCACCGAATCGTTCCACCACAGCGATGGCAGCGTCGACCATCCGCTCTCGATCCATGCAAGAAGGTTAAGAGGTGGCAACCGGTTCTGGTACATCGGCCGTCGCTCGGGACCGGCGCCGACTGATCGCGACACCCGCGAGGGCCATCGCGCCACCGACCAGGCCCAGTGGGGTGGGCACCTCACCGAGGAAGAGCCAGGACAGGCCGATGGCAATCGCCGGTACGGCCAGAGTCGTGGCCGCCATCTTGCCCGCGTCGGTACGGGTCAGCGCATATGCCCACGTCAAGAATGCGATCGCGGTGGGTCCCACGCCCAGGAAGATGACCCCCGTGATCGCCCCTGCGGAGGCATCGGCGAGTTCGTCGATCGCCTGCGGCGCGAACGGCACCGTGGCCAGCAGACCGGCGAGGCAGCCAACCCATGTCGCCGTGACGGCGTCGACGGTGCGCAGCGCCACCTTCTGCATCAAGACGCCGGCCGCATACAGCACGGCGGTGATCAGTCCCAGGATGATGCCGAGCTTGTCGTTGTGGCTGCCGCCCGAACCGCCGAGGGCGATGAGCAGCACCCCCGCGAAGGCGATGAGGATCCCGATCACCAGTGGCTTCGGGAAGCCTTCTCCCATGAACAGGCCTGCGAACACCGCCACCAGGATGGGCGCGAAATTGACCAGCAGCGCGGCCGTTCCGGCATCGAGGTGTTGTTCGGCCCAGTTCAGCAGCACGGTGTACGCGGCAAACCAGAGCAGGCCGTAACCGATCACCAGTCCCAGCGCCCGGCCGCGAGGGATCGGACGGCGATAACGCAGTGCGATGACAACCAGTACCACGGCGCCGACAGCGAGGCGGGTGAACGCCATCGCACCAGGCGACAGCGTCTCACCGACAAATCGGATGACCACAAACGACGACGCCCACAGCAGCACCGTCACGATCGCGGCCACCACCGCGAGATTGTTCGACAAGACCTTCACAGCGACCACTCTGATTCATCCGACACATAAGCACAAGCGATTTCTCCTTGAGAACACTTCAGTGCAGCTGTACAGTTCGACCATGCTCGACGCCCACCGCCTCCGCCTGTTCCGCGCTGTGGTCGCCGCCGGATCCATCAACGGCGCAGCTGCCGCATTGGGCTACACACCATCTGCCGTCAGCCAGCACCTGGCCGCCCTCCAGAAAGAGACCGGGCTGGTCCTGGTCGAAAAACGTGGCCGCGGAATAGAGCCGACCATGGTGGGCCGCACGATCGCCGCGGAGGCCGGCCACGTGCTCGAACGTCTGGCAGATCTGGAATCGCTTGTCGCGGACCTGCGGTCGGGGCGGGTGGGAAGTCTGTCGGTGAGCTATTTCGCCTCCGCCGGGGCTGCCTGGATACCCCCGGTCATCGCGGCGATCACCAACGAGTTCCCCCGCCTTCGCATCGACTTACGTCTCATCGAACTGGTCCACGACAGCTCCGGCGAGCCCGATGTGGAGATCTTCGTGGAGGGCGCCGCGTCCACGTCGCTGCGCGGATACGACATCGAGCCCCTGCTCACCGAGCCGTACGTGGTGGTGCTCCCGGAAAACCACCCACTGGCCGCACGTGACGAGGTCGAGTTGTCGGCGTTGCGCAACGAGCGCTGGGTGGACAACGACGTGTCACGCGGCCCATGCCGACAGGCAATTCTGGATGCCTGCTCGGTGGCGGGTTTCAGCCCGGGGTTCCACATCGAGACGCACGACTACCCGACGGCGATCAGCTTCGTCGCGGCAGGTGTGGGCGTCACCGTGCTGCCCGAGCTGGGCACCGGGAACCTGCCGCCCACGGTGGTGGCGCGGCCGCTGCAGAACCCGACACCGACGCGCACGATCTCGGTGCGTACCCGCGACGCCGTCCGCGACAACCCCGCCGTGCACCGCATCATGGAACTGCTGCGCGAGCGGGTGGCGTTTCCTCAGGCGGCCTGAGGCTCGGCATCCGCGTGGCGCACGATGATGCTGGCCATGCCGTAGATGGCCCACGCTGAGGTGACGATCGATTGTGTGATCACGATCAGGGGAAAGAACTGCACGGTGGAACTCCTCAAGTAAGCGGGTGACGGGCCGGCACATCTGAGTCGGCGGTGACTCACTTCTTGGATGCCTTCAAGTGTCGGCGGGCGCTTCCTGCACACCCGAACCGAACAAGTCCACCAAAGTAGACAAACAGCTCAGGGCTGTCGACCAAATCGGCCGCTTTGTGATCGACGCAACCATCCGCACTAAGGTTGAGTGGATCGCAGGTCGAACATCGTGCCTGCGTGTTCTGCAGCTGAAGGGTTCACCATGACCGACAAATCAGTGTCCGGCGCCGTCGATAGGGCCACGGACAGCTCCGCCTTCGAACGCCTGGCGCGAGCCGGGCACGTCGTGAGCGGACTGCTGCACCTGCTGATCGCCTACATCATCTTCCGGCTGGCATTCGGTTCCGGCGGCAGCGCCGATCAGTCCGGCGCACTCGGAACCCTCGCAAAGAACTCGGGCGGCAAGTTCGTGTTGTGGCTCGCCGCGGTGGCCTTCGTGGCCATGGCGCTGTGGCGTCTGGCCGAGACCATCGTCGGACCACACGCCACCGAGCCGGGCGACGGGAGCGACTCCGAAGGAAAGAAGGACGCGTCCGCGCTCTTCGACCGGCTGAAGGCTCTGAGCCTGGCGGTTGTCTACTTTGCGTTCGCATTCTCGGCGGTCCAATTCGCCCGTGGCACAGGACAATCGAGCGGCAAGCAGAACGCCGGCCTGTCGGCGCGCCTGATGGAGAACGGGGCGGGCAAGACGCTGCTCGTTGTCATCGGGCTGATCATCATCGCCGTCGGCGCGTACCACGTCTACAAGGGAGTGACGAAGAACTTCCTCGACGACCTCAAGGTCTCCGACGGCAAGGTCGTCACCCCATTGGGCGTGGTCGGGTACACCGCGAAAGGTTTGGTGCTGGCCGGTGCCGGAATCCTGGTGATCGTGGCATCGGTGAAGTCGGATCCGTCCAAGGCCACCGGGATCGACGGTGCGGTCAAGACGCTCGGCGACGCACCGTTCGGCCAGTTCTTACTGGTACTCGCCGCCATCGGCATCGCGGCCTATGGCGTCTACAGCTTCGCGATGGCCCGCTACTCGCGCATGTAGCTCCCGATGATGTGCCCTTTTGGCGACTCCCACCTGGGAGTTTGCTCGCCAAAAGGGCACACTTTCGGGAAGGGCGGGCGGTCAGCCCAGCTTGCGCAGGCGGGGTTCGAGGTCTTTCTGGAAGTTCTCGAGGAACCGTTGCTGGTCGTGTCCGGGGGCGTGGAAGACCAGGTGGTTGAGGCCGGCGTCGGTGTACTGCTTGACCTTCTCCACGGCCTCGTCGGGGTCGGAGGCGACGATCCAGCGTTTGGCGACCTGCTCGATCGGGAGTTCGTCGGCCAGGCGTTCCATCTCGGTGGAGGAGTTGACGCTGTGCTTCTGCTCGGCGGTCAACGACAACGGCGCCCAGAAACGACAGTTCTCCAACGCCAGCTCAGGATCGGGATCGTAAGAGATCTTGATCTCGATCATCCGGTCGATGTCCTCGAAGTTGCGTTCGGCCTTGTCCGCCCCTTCCTTCACCGACGGGATCAGCTTCTCGGTGTAGAGGTCCATCCCCTTGCCCGAGGTACAGATGAAACCATCACCAGCGCGGCCCGCGTAGCGGGCGACCACCGGGCCACCGGCAGCGATGTACACCGGCACCGGCTGCTCGGGAATGTCATACATGTAGGCGCCCTGGGTGTGGTAGTACTCGCCCTCGAACGTCACCTCTTCACCGGTCCACAACTCCCGCATCAAACGGACTGATTCGCGCAGACGGGCGAAGCGTTCCTTGAACTCGGGCCACTCCCCCTGAAAACCGGTTGCGTACTCGTTGAGTGCCTCACCCGTACCCACGCCGAGCATGATGCGTCCGGGGTACATGCACGCCATCGAAGCGAAGGCCTGCGCGATGACCGCCGGGTTGTAGCGGAAGGTCGGTGTCATCACCGAGGTGCCGATCTGCACCCGCTCGGTACGCTCACCCACCGCCGCCATCCACGCCAGCGAGAACGGGGCATGCCCACCGTTGTGACGCCACGGCTGAAAATGATCGGACACCGCAACCGAATCCATACCGTGGGCCTCAGCCGCCACCGCGATCTCGACGAGCTCACGCGGATTGAACTGCTCTGCCGAAGCCTTGTATCCGAGTCGCAATGCCACAGTGATCTCCTCATCGTCCAGCTCTGTCCAGCACAGGTCTTTCCAGTTCACCACAAACCCGCACCGCCCCGGAGGCCGGGCGGATTCAGCTGTGCGCATATTCAATTGACTTCAAGTTAACTTGAACTCCTACAGTGGTTGCATGAGTATGGAGTCGGTTGCCAGGAACACGCTGTACCGGTCGATGAACGCACCCGACCTCAGCAAGGAACGCAGACGCGAGAACCGCCGGGAATCGATGCGCCGGATCGTCGAGTTCGCGCGGCCGCACCGCGGCAAGCTGGCGGTGTTCATGGTGCTCAGCGTGGTGGTGGCCGTGCTCACCGTCCTCACCCCCGTCCTGGCCGGCCAGGTGGTCAACAACATCGTTGACGGCGGCGCCGCGTCCACCGTGGTCTGGCTGTCGATCCTCATCGCCATCATCGCGGTCGCCGAAGCCGGCACCGGCCTGGTGGTCAGCTGGCTCTCGTCCACGATCGGCGAGGGTCTGATCTACGACCTGCGCCGCTCGGTGTTCGACCACGTGCAGAAGATGCCCATCGCCTTCTTCACCCGCACCCGCACCGGCGCACTGGTCAGCAGACTCAACAACGACGTCATCGGCGCACAGCGCGCGTTCTCCGACACGCTCTCGGGAGTGGTGTCGAACATCGTCACCCTGTCTTTGACGCTGGCCGTGATGATCTCGATCAGCTGGCAGGTCACCCTTCTCGCGCTTGTCCTGCTACCACTGTTCGTGGTCCCGGCCAGGCGGATGGGCAAGCGTATGGCCGCACTGTCGCGGGAAGCGGCCGAATACAACTCACTGATGTCGACCCAGATGACCGAACGGTTCTCCGCCCCGGGTGCCACCCTGATCAAGCTGTTCGGACGACCACATCAGGAGTCGAACGAATTCGCTTGGCGCGCCGACAAAGTGCGCGACATCGGAGTGCGGCGATCGGTGGCGCAGAGCATCTTCGTCACCTCCCTCACACTCGTCTCCGCGCTGGCACTGGCCCTTGTCTACGGCTTGGGCGGCTACCTCGCGGTGAACGGGCATCTCAACGCCGGCGCCGTGGTGTCGCTGGCCCTGCTCCTCACCCGCATGTACGCACCGCTGACGGCGCTGGCCAACGCGCGTGTCGAGATCATGAGCGCCCTGGTGAGTTTCGAGCGCGTCTTCGAGGTGCTCGATCTCAAGCCGCTCATCGCCGACAAACCCGATCCCACCCCCGTGCCCGAGGGACCACTGTCGCTGAGCTTTGATCACGTCAGCTTCAGCTACCCGTCCGCGGACAAGGTGTCGCTGGCGTCGCTCGAAGAGGTTGCGGTGCTGGACAAGCGGGGCGGCGAAGAGGTCATCCACGACGTGTCGTTCACCGTGCCACCCGGCCAGATGGTTGCGCTGGTGGGCAGTTCCGGAGCCGGCAAATCAACCATCGCCCAGCTGGCCACCAGGCTCTACGACGTGGACTCGGGCGCGGTTCGCCTCGGCGGCAACGACGTCCGCGATCTCGAGAGTGGAGAACTGCATCGAGCCATCGGATTGGTCACCCAGGACGGCCACCTGTTCCATGACACCGTGCGATCGAACCTGTTGCTGGCCAATCCCGCTGCCGACGAACAGGACATCTGGGACGCGCTGCGGCGGGCACGCCTCGACGGTCTGGTCGCGAGTCTGGCCGACGGCCTCGACACCGTGGTCGGCGAACGCGGCTACCGCCTGTCCGGTGGTGAGCGCCAGAGGCTGACCATCGCCCGCCTACTGCTCGCCCATCCTGCCGTCGTGATCCTCGACGAGGCCACCGCCCACCTCGACTCCACGTCGGAAGCAGCAGTGCAGGAGGCGCTGGCCGAAGCGCTCGCCGGCCGCACATCGGTGGTGATCGCCCACCGCCTGTCGACCATCCGAGCGGCGGACCAGATCCTCGTGCTCGAAGACGGTCACGTCATCGAACGCGGCACCCACCTCGACCTACTGTCGCGTGGCGGCCGGTACTCAGAGCTGTATCGAACGCAATTCGCCGACCAGACCGATCAACCTGCCGACCCGCCGGCTCAGGCCACGCCGTCTCTGCCACCGCTGGGCTCGGACCGGGCCTGACGGACCAGCTTCGCAGCCTTCTCCAGACTCAGGCCGCGGTCGGCCCGGCGGAGTTTGCGGATCGCGTTGACCTCGTTGTCGATGCCGTCGGTGACCTCGCGGACCTCGGACAACGTCCACGGCAGCGGCTTGGGCTTGGGCCGCAATTCGGTGACGATCAGGCCGATGTTGACGGCAATGATCACCATCCCGAGTGCGAACCAGCCCCATCTGCCGTCATTTGCCCAGCTCACGGACAGCAGCGCGACACAGACCATCAGGACCAGCGAACCGATCACCGTCAGACTGGTGCCGAATTTCTTCAGAGCATGCATGGGTCAAGTGAACACGGCCACCCCTCAGAGCCGCACCCCGGCCTTTGCAAACCCCTTCAGGGCGTACTTGTTGTAGCGGGTCGTGGCAGGCAACCGTCGGTAGACCGGATCGAGTGCGCGTACCGCGGCACAGAACCGTTCGTAGTTGCGCTGTTTACGGTCACTCCAGGGCAGGCCGAGTTGCTCGCGGGAGCGAGCAGGCAAGCCGCCGGTGGTGATGAACGCCGCCACCGGGTTGACGATCGGCGAGATCAGTTTCCAGACGATCGGCTTCATCCCCGGAGGCAACGGATAGCCCTTGGTCACGTATCCGACGCCGTACCGCGCGGTCTTGTGCGGGATCAGCACCTCGTCGACCATGTGATCCCAGTACTTCACGAACTCGGCGTAGTTGGCCGGCATCGGCCGATCGCTCACGCCATAGCGCCGGTACCAGGTGACCGACTCCGCGTAGATCTGCTCTTTCTCCGCGTCCGTCAGCTTCTTGATGAACCGATCGGTCGCGGTGAGCACGATGTCGAGGAAGGTGGCGTGGGCCCAGTAATAGGTCTCGGGGTTCAGCGCGTGGTAGCGGTCGCCGCCAGGCATCGTGCCCTTGATGTCGGTGTGGAAGTCGCGAACCGTGGGGCCCGCGCTGTCGCCTTCAGGGGCGTACACCGTTCCGTAGATGCCCGGCAGCGAGCGTTTGACGCGCGCGAACGGGTCATCGAAGAAAACCGAGTGTTCCAGTACGGCCTGGCCGAGTTCGGGAAGCATGTTCTCGAGCACCCCGGGTCGCGGACCCAGCAGAGAAACACGGTGGTCGCCGAAATATTTCCAGGTCAGCGAGTCGGGTCCGAGCGGCGCGCCGACCACCTCCGGACGTGCGTAGTGCTCATCGGGTGCGGGCTTACCCTCGGCGGCGTCAGAGGTCGATGTGTCGATTGCCTCGGTCATGTGGGTGACGGTAGCACCAATGGAACACATTTCACAGACCGTTCCATTGATTGCGTTCGCGGCAGCGCACCCCTTTACGGAATCGTCCCAGACGTTCAGACCGCCAGCGCACGGTCCGACTCGCGGGGATCGACGATGTCGGAATAGTGCGATGCGTCGCCGGCCACCACCCTGCTGCGTTCGCCGCCCACGCTCACCGGCACGTCACCCGCGAGGGTGATGCGGTTCAGCCGGCGGTACTGGTCGTCGTAGTCGGCCACGGCGTAGTGCTGGGTGGCCCGGTTGTCCCAGATGGCCAGATCGCCGGGCTGCCAGTTCCAGCGAACAGTGTTCTCCAGCTTGATGATCCGTGCCTGCAGCACGCTGTACAGCTCGGCCGACTCCGCGCTGCCCAGGTCGACAAATCGTTTGACGAAGTGGCCGAGCAGCAGCGCCCGCTCACCCGTCTCCGGATGTACCCGCACCACCGGATGTTCGGTCTCGTAGTAGGTGGACTGGAACTCGGCCCGGTACTCCTCGGTATGCCGGGACACCACCGACTGAGCCGAGCTCGCCGCGTAGTCGTACACGTTGCTGTGCACCGCCCACAGGTTTTCGGTGAGCGCCCGAAGCGATGCCGGGAGCTGTTCGTAGGCGGCAACCGTGTTCGCCCACACCGTGGAACCTCCGTAGCTCGGTAGCTCGACCGCACGCAGGATGGACGCCTTGGGAATGCGGTCGACGAAGGTGACGTCAGTGTGCCAGCTGTTGGCCCGGCCATAGTCGGAGTCGATCGGCAAAATCGTGTCACCCCGCGACGTCACCGTCGGATGGGCGGTGGTCGGGATACCGAGGGCTCGGGCGAAAGCCAGCTGACCGTCGTCGTCGAGGTGGTCCTGGCCCCGGAAGAAGATCACCTTGTGCTCGAGCAGGGCGGCGTTGATCGCCGAGACCGATTCGGGTGCAAGGTCTCCCGACAGGTTCACCCCATCGATACGCGCGCCGACATTCGATCCGAGCTTGACAACGTCGAGCTGTGCAGACATTGGGTAACCGCCTTCCGGGAACTTCGCTGTGAGTGTCTTCGCAGTGAAGTTATGCGCGGCGAGGCGATTCGGTAACCGTTCAGCGCGCCCTGAACGAAAGGCCGACCCCGAATGAAACAGCTTTGATCACAACGGATTACCGGAAGGCGTCGTGGCCGGTGAGTGCCTTGCCGATCACGAGTTGATGCATCTCGGACGTGCCCTCATAGGTGAGTACGGACTCGAGGTTGTTGGCGTGCCGGATGATCGGATATTCCAGCGTGATCCCGTTGGCCCCCAATATCGTCCGGCAGGTTCGGGCGATCTCGATGGATTCGCGGACGTTGTTGAGTTTGCCGAGACTGATCTGTTCCGGTCGCAATGTCCCCGCATCCTTGAGTCGGCCGAGGTGCAGGGCCAGCAGCATGCCCTTGCCCCATTCGAGCGACATGTCGGCGATCTTCGCCTGCGTCAGCTGATATCCCGACAGCGCCTTGTCGAACACCTCGCGGTCCCCGGCGTAGGCAATTGCGGTCTCCAGGCAGTCCCGGGCCGCTCCGAGCGCACCGAACACGATGCCGAATCGCGCCTCGTTCAGACAACTGAGTGGCCCCTTGAGACCTTCGACCCCCGGCAACATCGCCGACTCGGGCAGTCGCACGTCCTCCAGGACGAGTTCGGAGGTGACCGACGCCCGCAGCGACATCTTGTGTTTGATCTCCGGTGCGCTGAACCCGGGTGTGTCGGTGGGAACGACAAACCCACGGATCCCCTTCGAACCCGTCGCGAGATCGGTGCGGGCCCAGACCACCGCGACATCGGCGACGGATCCGTTGGTGATCCACATCTTGGTGCCGTTGAGCACCCAGTCGTCGCCGTCACGCTTGGCGTTGGTGCGCATACCCGCCGGATTGGACCCGAAGTCGGGCTCGGTCAGGCCAAAACACCCCAGCGCACGTCCGGCCGACATCTCCGGCAGCCACCGCTGCTTCTGTTCGTCTGAACCGAAGGCGTGGATCGCGAACATCGACAGCGAACCCTGCACCGAGACGAAGCTGCGCAGGCCGCTGTCGACGGCCTCGAGTTCGGTACAGACCAGGCCGTACGTGGTTGCCGACATGCCGGCACAGCCGTAGCCGTCCAAGTGCATGCCGAGAACACCGAGCTCGCCCAGTTCGGTGGCAAGCTCTCGTACCGGCAATTGCCCGGCCTCGAACCATTCGGCCATGTGTGGACGCAATCGGGACGATCCGAATGCCCGAACGGTGTCCCGGATCTCGCGCTCGTCGTCGCTGATCAGCGAGTCGGTCGCGAAGAGTTCCGGTAGTTGCTGAGAATTGTTCACCGGGCTATCCCACTCCTTGTAGTGATCGTCCGCGGCCTTTTCGGCCGGATCCGGTCGCGGCTGCTATGGCAAATGCGGCGGTCCTCGCGATTGCTTTCATGGCATCGGGCAGACGACCGGCGAGAACCGGGAAGGCGTGTACCTGCCATGAATGGCTGTGCAGGTCGGCCTGCACGCCGTCGGCCATCAACTTCTCCACCAGTGCCACCGCATCGGGTTCGAGCATCTCATCCTCGGCGGTCACCACGATCGTCGGCGGGAAGGCCTCGCTGTCGATGTCCACCACCGAACGAGCACCGGTCAGGGCGATCGGGCCTTTGTCGAACTTCGGGGCGAGCTTGGCGAACTTGTTCATCGGCAGGTACGCATCCGATCTGCTGGTGCGATCAGGATTGCTCGCCATGTCGAGATCGAGGAGCGGCGAATAGGCGACGTACGCCACCGGGCGCGGCAAGCCGTCGCGGTGGGCGAACTCGATCACCTTGGCGGCGAGGAATCCGCCTGCCGAGTCCCCCGCCACGATGACGCGGTTGAAACCACGCTCGAGCACCAGTTCGCGATAGGCCTGATAGGCGTCGGTGACCGAGCTGCCCACCCCTGCCTCCGGGAGCTGCCGGTAGGCCACCGAGTAGAGCGGCAGGTCGATGTCGAGGCACAGGCGGGCCGCGACCGCACGGTGCGTGGCCAGCCCACACACCACCAGGGCCCCGCCGTGCAGGTACAGCACGGCGGTCGCGTCATCACGTTTGCTGGGTCCGGCGGGCACCATCAGTTCGACCGGCCGACCGGCGAGGGTCATCTGCTCGCGGACGACGCCGCGAGGGCCTGGGGCCAGTGCGAACAGTTCATCGATCATGAACAGCGGCCGGAGCCCGAACACGCTGATCGGCCACAGGGCGAGGGCCGGTTTGACGAACAGCCGAGAGCCCAGCCAGATCGGGTACGAGCGCAGACTCGGGTGTCTGTGTGTGGTGACGGTCATGATGAACCTCCAGGCGTCCAGTCGTGCGGCGCGGCGGTTTCGGCGACCACGGCGGCTACCCCGGATGGGTGAACCCAAGGCGAACCGTTGGTGAAGTTCACCCCATCATGCGCCCTCGCGACCTGCGCGCGCACGAATAGACACGGTGATTTGTGATCTGGTTGGCTTCGCGGGGCCGGTACCTGCTGCGACAATGAGCATTCTTTGACTTGAGAAAGGACCTCGGTGACAGCTCCGACCCTCGCGCAGTTCAGCAGATCAGCGCAGGCGCCGACCGCACGCACCCTGATCGACATCCTGACCGAAACCGCGTCAGCTCATCCGGATGCTCCCGCCATAGACGACGGGGAGTTGGTTCTCACCTACTCCGAGGTCATCGACCTGATCGACGAGGGCGCGGCGTGGCTCGGCAGCCGCGGCATCGGCCGCGGCGACCGCATCGGGATCCGCATGCCCTCGGGCTCACGCGAGCTGTACCTGGCCATCCTCTCGACGCTGGCGGCCGGTGCCGCCTACGTTCCGGTGGACGCCGACGATCCACCCGAGCGGGCGACACTCGTCTTCGGCGAGGCCCAGGTGGCGGCGGTCCTCGGAGCCGACGGCCTGCGGTGGCCATCCGACCTGGGTCTTTCTCGTTCGGGTGACAGCGACGTCGACCGGCCGGCCGATGCCGAGCGACCGACCGTCGAGGACGACGCATGGATCATCTTCACCTCCGGTTCCACGGGGACGCCGAAGGGTGTCGCGGTGACCCACCGCAATGCCGCCGCATTCGTCGACGCCGAGGCCGAGATGTTCCTGCAGGACGAGCCGCTGGGTCCGGGTGATCGGGTCCTGGCCGGCCTGTCAGTGGCGTTCGACGCATCCTGCGAAGAGATGTGGCTCGCCTGGCGCTACGGCGCATGCCTGGTGCCTGCGCCACGTGCCCTCGTGAGGTCGGGTATGGACCTCGGGCCGTGGCTGGTGCAACGTGACATCACTGTTGTCTCGACGGTGCCGACCCTGGCGTCGCTGTGGCCACCGGAGGCCCTCGAAGCGGTGCGACTGCTGATCTTCGGCGGCGAGGCCTGCCCGCCCGAGCTCGGTGCCCGTCTTGCCGTCGACGGCCGCGAGGTGTGGAACACCTACGGCCCCACCGAGGCGACCGTGGTGGCGTGCGCCGCGCAGCTCGACGGCACCATGCCGGTCCGCATCGGTTTGCCGCTGGCCGGCTGGGACCTCGCAGTGGTCGATGGCGACGGGCAGCCCGTTGCGCCCGGCGAGATCGGCGAGCTGGTGATCGGTGGAGTGGGTCTGGCCCGGTATCTCGACGCGGCCAAGGATGCCGAGAAGTACTCCCCCATGGCCACACTCGGCTGGGACCGCGCGTACCGCAGTGGCGACCTGGTGCGTTTCGAACCCGAAGGCCTGGTCTTCATGGGTCGCGCCGACGACCAGGTGAAGGTCGGTGGCCGACGGATCGAGCTCGGCGAGGTCGACAACGCGCTGCAGCATCTGCCGGGTGTCGGTGGCGCCGCCGCGGCGGTGCGCAAGTCCGCCGCGGGCAACTCGGTCCTCGTGGGTTATCTCGTGTCAACCAACCCCGACTTCGACATCGCACTCGCCCGCGACCGGCTCTCCGACCAATTGCCCGCCGCGCTGATCCCCCGGCTCGTCCTGGTGGACGAACTGCCGACCCGCACGTCGGGCAAGGTCGACCGCAACGCGCTGCCCTGGCCGCTGCCGTCGTCCGGCGACGACCAGACGCCCGGCGACCTGAACTCCACCGAGGCGTGGGTGGCCGAGCGCTGGACCGCGGTGCTCGGGGTGTCGATCACCGACGCCGAGACCGACTTCTTCTCCGAGGGAGGCGGTTCGCTGGCGGCGGCACAGTTGGTCACCGCCTTGCGTGAGCGCTTCCCCACGGTGACGGTCGCGGATCTCTACGACCATCCTCGGCTCGGCTCGCTGGCGCAGATGCTCGACGACATCAACCCCGGCGCGGTGACCGAAAAGCGCATCGTTCGGCCCACCCCCCGCCGGACCGGTCTTGCGCAGGTGGCGTTGTCGGTGCCGCTGACAACTCTCACGGGACTGCAGTGGGTCACCTGGCTCGCGGTGATCAACAACGTGCTCGCCTGGTTCACCGACGCACCGTGGATCCATCCGGTGAACTGGTGGGTGGTGTTGGCGGCGTTCATCGTCTTCATCACCCCGCTGGGCCGGATGGCCATCGCCGCGGGCGGGATCCGCATGCTGCTCGCCGGGGTGGAGCCGGGCGATTATCCGCGCGGCGGGTCGGTGCACCTGCGATTGTGGATCGCCGAGCGGCTCACCGAGGCCAGCGGCGCAGCCAACCTCGCCGGTGCCCCCTGGATGATCTACTTCGCCCGATCGCTGGGCGCTCAGATCGGCCACGGCGTGGACATGCACACGCTCCCACCGGTCACCGGCCTGATCACCCTCGGCGACGGCTGCTCTGTCGAACCGGAGGTGGACCTGGCCGGCTGGTGGATCGACGGCGACGTGGTCCACATCGGCGACATCGAGATCGGTGCCGGCGCAAGCGTGGGATCGCGCTCCACCTTGTTGCCCGGCACCACCATTGGAGCCAACGCCGAGATCGCACCCGGTTCGGCGGTGATGGGCCGGGTCAAGGGCGGCCAGCACTGGGCCGGGTCACCCGCGGTGAAAACCGGTAAGGCCCAGCGCCCCTGGCCCCACCACCGACCGCCACGGCGCAGCTATTGGGTGCCGATCTTCGGTTTGTCGTCCATCGCGCTGGCCGGCGTTCCGCTCATCTCCCTGTGTGCCGGGCTTGCCGTGATCGGCGCCTGGGCCGGCAGTGCGGACCGGCTGCGATCGGTGGCATTGCGCGCGCTCGCGCTCCTGCCTGCCGCGACCATGGTGAGCCTGCTTGTCTTCGCATTCATCACGGTGGTGCTGGTGCGCCTGCTGTCCCTCGGGATGCGCGAGGGCTATCACCCGGTGCGGTCGCGGACCGGCTGGCAGGTGTGGGCCACCGAACGCCTGATGGATTCTGCCCGCACATTCCTGTTCCCGCTGTACGCCTCACTGCTGACACCGTGGTGGTTCCGGTTGCTCGGCGCCGACATCGGCAAGGGCACCGAGATCTCGACCGCACTGGTGATCCCGAAGTTCACCACGGTCGGTGACGGGGCATTCCTCGCCGACGACACCATGGTCGCCTCGTACGAACTGGGTGGCGGATGGATGCACATCGACGAGGCGAAGGTGGGCAAACGAGCTTTCCTCGGCAACTCCGGGATGACCGGGCCGGGGCGCAAAGTTCCGAAGAACTCTCTGGTTGCGGTGCTTTCGGCCACCCCGAGCAAGGCCAAGTCGGGGTCGAGCTGGCTCGGCAGCCCACCGGTACGACTGCGCCGGGCGGCCGCGCAATCGGACACCTCGAGGACCTTCGATCCGCCGATGAAGTTGAAGGTGGCCCGCGCATCGGTGGAGACGTTGCGTCTGATCCCGGTGATGATCACCTTCGGCCTGGGGTTGTTCGTGCTGATCGGCCTGCAGTACATCTCGCAGGAATCGAACATCTACGTGGCGGCAGCCGTCAGCGGGCTGGTGCTGTTGGTGGCCGGAGCCGCCGCCTGCTGCATCGCGGCCGCCGCCAAATGGGCTGTGGTGGGACGTATCCGGGCCACCGAGTACCCGCTGTGGAGCTCATTCGTCTGGCGCAACGAGTTGTCGGACGCGTTCGTCGAGACGGTCGCGGCCCCGTGGTTCGCCAACGCCGCCACCGGAACACCCATCCTCAACCTGTGGCTGAGAATGCTCGGGGCCCACATCGGTAAGGGCGTCTGGTGCGAAACGTACTGGCTGCCCGAGGCCGACCTGGTTCGCCTCGGTGACGGCGCCACCGTCGCCCGGGGCTGCGTGGTGCAGACCCATCTGTTCCACGATCGGGTGATGGCCATGGACGAAGTCGTCCTGGGCGCCGGCGCCACCCTGGGACCGCACTGCGTCGCGCTGCCCGCCTCAGGGCTCGGCGACGGGGCGACCGTCGGCCCGGCATCGCTGGTGATGCGCGGCGACGTGGTGCCCGATTCGACCCGCTGGCAAGGCAATCCGATCGCGCCCTGGAATTGAGGGCCCACGCTCAGTGCGGGCGGGTGACGAGCCGGTTGTCAGTACGCGACGTCACGGTCGCGATTGAGGTCGCGGCGGCGGCGCCGTCGATTCATCAGGTATCCGTCGCCGCCGATCCGGCCGGTGTCGGCGAAACCGACGGCCACGAGGCCTGCGATCAGCGCCAACGGCAGTTCGTAGCCCTGATCGGCGTTCCAGAATCCGTTGTCGATGTGCGCGTAGAAGATCGCCCCGATCATGTCGGCGATCAGCAGCAAGGACACCAGCGGAGTGAGAACTCCGAGGATGAGCAGGATTCCGCCACCGAACTCGACCAGCGCCGAGTACCACGCAGCGGCCGCCGGGAGAGGGATGTCCAACGACTTGAAGTACGCCTCGGTGGCGTCGATTCCGTCTTTGTTCAGCTTCTGCCAGCCGTGGAAGATGAAGATGATGCCGAGAATCACTCGGGCGACAAACGATGCGAGATTCCTCGTGATACCCATGACTTCCATCCTTCAGGTCGTTTGGCACATAGGTGTGATTCCGGGCGAGCGGCCCCACGGGTCTCAGAGCGCCATCGCCCTAGGAGCCATGTAACGTCATGAAAGACCAAACGTGGGGCCGAATAGGAGGATTAGTGCCAGGTAAAGCGGGCCGACGTTCCCCTGGGACAGGTCAACCGCTTCTCGGCGATCCTTCGGACGGCATCGATCCGTATCTGCCCGCCAACGGCAACCTTGGTTATCGCGTGTCCCGCTACGACCTCGACCTCGAATACCGAGTGGCGACCAACCGGCTTGCCGGGACCGCGACCATCACGGCCACCACGATCATCACCCTGAACCGATTCGCCCTGGATCTCTCAGGCGCCCTCAAGGTCGACCGGGTGACGGTCAACGGCACCCGCGCGCGGCGATTCAGTCACCGCAGTAACAAGTTGACGGTCACGATGGAAGACGAGCTGCCACCGGGCGGCGTGATGACCGTGGTGGTGAAGTACTCGGGCAATCCGCGTCCGATACGCGGCCGGTGGGGTGAGGTCGGCTGGGAGGAGCTCACCGAGGGCTCGCTCGTGGCGAGTCAGCCCAACGGAGCGGCGTCGTGGTTTCCGTGTGATGACCACCCGATCTCCAAAGCGGCATACGGTATCTCGATCACCACCGACAGCCCGTTCATGGCGGTGGCCAACGGGTCGCTGCAGCGCAAGCGGACCAAGGCCGCCCAGACCACCTGGGTCTACGAGCAGGTGGAGCCGATGGCGTCGTACCTCGCCACCATCCAGATCGGTCAGTACACGCGGCAGACCCTGACGACCAAGCCGGTGCCGATCCACGCGGTGATCCCGCCGAGACTCCGCAGGGACTTCGATGCCGAGTTCGTCAACCAGGCACGCATCATGGAGGCGTTCATCGAGTGGTTCGGGCCCTACCCGTTTCCCGAATACTCCGTGGTGGTCACCGACGACGAACTAGAGATCCCCATCGAGGCACAGGGTCTGTCGATCTTCGGGGCCAACCACTGCGACGGCTCGGGATCTTCCGAGCGTCTCATCGCGCACGAGCTCGCTCATCAGTGGTTCGGCAATTCCCTCACGCTGTCGCGGTGGAAGGACATCTGGCTTCACGAGGGCTTCGCCTGCTACAGCGAATGGCTGTGGTCGGAACGCTCGGGCGGGCTCACGGCCGAAGCGCAGTCGCGCAAATACTATGACCGTCTCGCCTCGTCGTCGCAGGATCTTGCGATCGGTGATCCCGGACCCGCGCGCATGTTCGACGACGTCGTGTACAAGCGGGGCGCACTCACCCTTCACGCGCTGCGAAAGACCCTCGGCGACAACAACTTCTTCGCCCTGTTGCGCGAATGGACCCGCGAATACCGCTACAGCTCGATCAGCACCGAGGACTTCTCCGGACTCGCCGCCCGGTACAGCCCACAGCCGCTGCACGATCTGTGGCACCAGTGGCTCGAGCAGAAGGCGCTGCCGCCCTACCCGGGTCCCTGATGAGTGAAGGCCCGGCGAGCAATGTGGCTCCGAGTACTCGTGATTCCCTGGGCCGGGTGGCAGTGGCCACCGTGGTGGCTGCGGCATCGGGTTACCTCGTGCTGTTGCTGGCGGCACGCGCCCTGGGCGCCGACGGGTACGCGGCATTCGCTGTCTTCTGGGCCGCGTACGGGTTGGTGACCGGCACCCAGAACGGTCAATTACAGGAGACCACCCGCGCGGTTCGGCGCGCTCGTGAACAAGGGCGCAGCACCGGTGCCCGGCCGATGCCGATGAACGCGATTCTCGGCCTCGCCCTGGCTGCCCTCGTCGCCGTCACCTCCCTTGCCTGGGCTGGGGTGGTGTTCGAGTCGCACCGTGTCGAATCGGTGCTGCTGCTGACGGCAGGTGTCGCGGCGTTCGGTCTCTACGCGGGGCTGGGCGGCGTGCTGTCCGGGCTGGGTCGATGGGGCGTTTTCTCGGCCCTTCTCGTCGTCGATGCGTTGATCCGACTGCTGCTGACCGTGGTCGCGGTGGCTGCCGGATGGGGCCTACAGGCCTTTTTGGTCATCACGGTCGCGGGCACGGTATCCACTGCGGTCGTCCTGGCCATCTTTGCCGGCGCCCGGGGGGCGCTCGGCGCACGCGGCGATATCCCGTCCGGTGATCTGGCGCGCAACATGCTCACGGCGATGACCGCCGCGATGGCGAGCGCTGTTCTCGTGATGGGGTTCCCCGTGCTCATCTCGATTTCCAGCGACGGCCTCGACGCGTCTGCCGGCGCGGTGATCCTTGCGGTCACGCTCACCCGCGCGCCACTCCTGGTCCCGCTGAACAGCTTTCAGGGTGTCCTGATCAGCCGCTTCGTCGACAACCGTGATCACCTCCTGCGGTCGGTGGCGTCACCGGCCGCTGCCGTTCTTGCGGTCGGCATCGTCGGGATCCTGGCTGCGTGGCTGACCGGACCGTGGCTCCTCGAGACCGTCTTCGGCGCGGACTACCAGCTGTCGGGCGTCGCCGTCGCCGCACTGACCGCCGGGGCCGTGGCGATGGCGATGCTGACCCTGACCGGGGCGATGGCGCTGGCCGCCGGCCGACATCAGCTCTATGCCGCCGGATGGTGGCTGGCGACGGCGGTGAGCGTGGGACTGCTGTTCATCCCCGCCGACCTGACGTTGCGCGTCCCGATCGCCCTGATGGTCGGACCGCTGGTGGGCATCGCCGTACATCTGCTGGCAGCGCGCGGCGGGTCAGCGCACGACGTGCCGGCCCAGGGCCCGGGCGACGCTCCATTGTCGGCCGACTAATGCGCTTGGCAAGAGCGTCGCCGCGTTGAGCCTCGAGGTGACGTGCCGTCGGGCGGCCCGTTCGGCTCTGGACCATCCCCGCTCCCGGCAGCGCGCGGCCTCGGTCTCGAAGAAGGCGCGTTCCTCCTCGAACCTGCGGCCGTCGACCGCGCGCACCGAGCTGACGGACTGCTGATGGCGCCGGTAGTGAAAGGTGACGTGGGGGTCGAACACCATCGATCCACCCGCACGGGCGATGTCGGTGAGCAGCCCCAGGTCGAGGGCCACCTCGAGACCGGACCGGAAACCGATGGGCGCCGCGATCTCGGTGCGCCAGACCAGTGACGGGAAATACGTCCAGTTCCCGCGGTAGAGGCTCCGCGCCATCGACTCGCCGCTCAGAGTGGTGGGCGACGTGGGGGCCATCGATGCCTTGACCCGATCGCCCAGAGGGCGGACGACCTCACCTGCGGAATCGATGACGTCGACCCCTGGCTGCACCACCGCTGCCTCGTGGTGACTCCCCAGTGCCTCAACCGCTCGCGCCAGGTGGTCGGGGGCCATCACGTCATCGCATCCCATGATGGTGAACGCGGGCGCCTGCACCAGGTCCACACACCGACGGAAGTTGCCGTTGACCCCGAGATTCTCCTTGTTGCGCAGGTAATGCACCCGGGGGTCCGTCAATTCCTGCAGCCAGCGTGCGGGTTCGGGGTCAGGGTATTGGTCGTCGACCATCACCAGGCGGAAGTCGCCGTGGGTCTGGGCGAGGACGCTGCGCACGGCGGTCTTGAAGAGGGCGACGTCCCCGTAGAACGGCAACATGACATCGACCAGCACGGTGGAAGAATACGCTGCGGCGAACCGATAGACTCCCAGGCGGCCGGTTTGCAGTCGAGGTGGGCGTGGAGGTGGAACGATCACTGAGCCAGGTACTGCCGTGGGCAATTCAGATGTGTGGCTGATCGTTCCCGTCTTCAATGAAGCTCCGGTCATCCGATCGGTGGCCGGCGCGGCAAAACGGACCTTCCCGAACATCGTCTGTGTCGATGACGGCAGCAAAGACGGCTCTGCCGACGAAATACTCGCTGCCGGAGTACATCTGGTGCGACATCCGGTCAATCTCGGTCAGGGCGCGGCCATTCAGACCGGCGTGGAGTACGCGCGTGCCCAGCCGGGCGCCAAGTATTTTGTGACCTTCGATGCCGATGGCCAACACCAGGTGGACGACGTGGTGGCCATGCTGGACCGCCTGCGATCCGAGCCCCTGGACATGGTCATAGGCACCCGATTCGCCGACGACCGGAGCAAGAGCGTCCCGGTGGTCAAACGGATGGCGCTGCGCACCATAGTGTTTCTCAGCCCGCGTACCCGAAGGTTGGGTCTGACCGATGCTCACAACGGTCTTCGGGTCTTCAACGCCACGGTGGCCGCACAACTCGACCTGATCATGAACGGGATGAGCCACGCGTCGGAGTTCGTCGCACTCATCGACCATCATCAGTGGCGGGTTGCCGAACAACCGGTCACCATCCTGTACACCGAATACTCCATGGCCAAAGGTCAGTCGCTGCTCAACGGTGTGAACATCTTGACCGATGGCCTGCTTCACGGCCGGATGAGGCGGTAATCATGCTGGCCATTCAGATCATCCTGATCCTGTTTGTCATCGCGTTGGTCGGATACTTCATCACCCAGCGCGGCAACGCCAAGGCCTCGGCCTGGGTGAAGATCGCGTTTGTCGGCTTCCTGGCCTTCGGTGTGTACGCCTTGCTGCGGCCCGACGACCTCACCGTCATCGCCGGATGGGTGGGTGTCGGCCGTGGCACCGACCTGGTGCTCTATTGCCTGGTGGTGGCTTTCGCGTTCACCACCATCGGAACCTATCTGCGGTTTCGCGAACTGGAAGTGAAGTACGCGCGCCTCGCCCGGGCCATCGCTCTGCAGAATGCCGCCCTGGAGAACCGGAAAGCCGAACCCGGCGACGATCCGTTCTAGTGATGGTGTGCGCCCATCACGTCGTGCAGGATCCGGTGGACGATGGCGTCGGCGACCACACGGTAATGCACCGTCCGACCTGCCTTGGTGGTGGTCACCCAGCCCTGTGCACGTAGGGCGCGCAATGACTGCGAGGCCGCGTTCTCGGTGATCCGGGCGGCTGCGGCGAGTTCACTGACCGTTGCGTCCGGATGTTCATGCATGTGCGTGATCAGTCGTAGTCGCGTGGAATCGGACAGCAGCGCAAAGCGTTTAGCCCAATCGTCGATATCGGTGTGCTCGTGGTCGCCCATGTCCGCCCCCACGCTCTCGTGCTGCTGCCCCGTCTCGTCGGTGTTAGGCTACGGCACGTAAATGTGTCTGTGCAGACACATGTCGTGGGCGAGGGAGTCGATCGGTGCCACGCATTCGTCGAATGCCTCTGTTCCTGGCTCTCGTCTGCGTGGCATCGGTTGCGGCCGGATGTGCGTCGCCGAGCGAAGATCGCTCAGACCGCATCGTGCTGGCCGAGAGCCAGGAGCTCGGTGGATACAACCCGGTTGCAGGCTACGGCGAACTCGGTGTGTCCCCGCTGTACGACGGCCTGCTGCGCCCAGCGTCCGACACCGACACCACGCTGCCCGATCTGCTTCCGGCACTGGCGGTCGCGGAGCCGGTACCCCTCGGCGAGCAGCAATGGCGAGTGCAGCTGCGGACAGGCGTCACGTTCTCCGACGGATCGTCGCTGGACTCCTCCGATGTCGTCGCGACGTACAAAGCGGTGGTCAACCCACTGGTCGCCTCCGAGGTCGCGACCCACTTCCGCCCGATCACCGACATCCGCGCCGACGGTGCCGACGCCGTGGTCGTCACGATGGCCAACGACGCCGACCCGTCACCTCACCTGCTCCTGGGGATCGCGCCGTCGGAACGGATCGAGCAAGCACCCGTTGCCGACTGGGCGCTGAACACCGAACCCGTCGGTACCGGCCCCTACGAACTGACGAGCCTGCGTCCGGACCAAGCCGTGTTCACCGCCCGCGACGACTACTGGGGCCCTCGGCCACACGTGCGTTCGCTGGTGTTCACCCATACTCCCGACGACAACACCCGCGCCCAGCGCATCGTCGCCGGCGAGGTCGACGGCGCAAGCCTGCCGCCCGGGCTGCTCGGCGCGGTCGCCGGTCGCGAAGGAATCACGACCATCGGGGTCGCATCGGCGGACTGGCGCGGAGTGTCGCTGCCGCGCAACAACTCTTTCACCGCCGACCCGGTTGCGCGGACGGCGATGAATGTCGGCGTCGACCGGCAAACCATGATCGACGACGTACTGGCAGGCCACGGTCGGCCTGCGAGCACACCTGTCGCCGAAGTGTACGGCGACGCCTACGATCCCAGAGCTCAGTTCCCCCACGATGTCGACAGCGCCGCAGCCATGCTCGACCGCGCGGGCTGGCGGATGGGCACCGACGGCGTGCGGCAGAAAGACGGCAGCACAGCCCGTTTCGATCTCCTCTACAACGCACAGGACAGCCTGCGCCGTGATCTCTCGACAGCTTTCGCCGCGGCAATGGCACCGCTCGGCGTCGAGGTGCGGACACGAGGCACGAGCTGGGACGAGATCGACACCAGATTGGACACCGCGGCGGTACTCCTGGGCGGAGGCGAGACCCCCTACAGCATCGACTCTCAGGTGTACGACACGCTGCACACTCGGGTTCCGGACTCGTCCCCGTATGCGAACCCGGGCAACCTCACTCCCCCGGGTGTGGATCGATTGCTCGACGAGGCGCGGTCGGTCGGGCCGTCGCCCGACACCGACGCAAGATACCGAGACGTGCAGCAGCGGTACATCTCTGAACCGTCGTATGTGTTCCTGGCCTTCCTCGACCACACCTACGCCTACCGCGATCTCGGCTGGAACCAGACCGCACCGATCCTCGAGCCACATTCACACGGGGTCTCCTGGGGCCCCTGGTGGCATGTCGCCGGCTGGACCCGATGAACGCTGTCACCCGGTCGAGACTCGTACCCGCAGTTCGGCTTCTCGGCGTACGGGCGTTGGTTGCTCTGCCCGTGACACTGGCCGTGTCGGCGGCGATCTTCTTCATCGCCTCGCTCTCACCCCTGGACCCGCTGACCGTCTACCTCGGTGATGGATATCAATCCGCCACCCTGTCCCAGCGGACCGTAGTGCGTGAGGCATACAACACCGACGGCTCCTGGTACACCGCCTGGTGGGGGTGGTTCACCGAGCTGTGTCAGGGCAACCTCGGTTGGTCGTCCACGCAATCATTGCCGGTGTCAACCGTTCTCACCGAGCGAATGCCGTTCACCGTCGGATTGTCACTCGCCGCGATGGTTGCTTCCGCGCTGATAGGGATCCTGGGGGGCACTCTTGCCGGGATGCGCCGCGGCGGACCACTCGACCAGACGTGCTCGGCGTTGTCTGCGGCGCTGGCCGCCGTACCCCCCTTTGTGGTGTCGCTGGTATTGGTGTCGGTGGTCGCGGTGTCGTTGGGGTGGTTCCCCACGTCAGGGGCAGCCGCTCCCGGCGATCCGTACACCGCCCGGGGAATCCTCACCCACGGCTTCCTACCCTTTGTCGCGCTGACCATCTCGCAGATCCCTTGGCTGCTGCTGACCACGCGGACGGCCGTGGTCGAGGCATCGTCGTCGGACGCGGTGCGCGCGGCGAGGGCTCGCGGCCTGCACGGGTGGGCACTGCTGCGCGGCCACATCCTGCCGACATCCGTGGCACCTACCCTGGCCTTACTGGGCACCCGGCTGCCGGAGGTGATCGCCGGAGCCGCCATCGTGGAAACCGTCTTCGGCTGGCCGGGACTGGCATCGGTGCTCGTCGACTCCGCGGTGGCGCTGGACTTTCCGCTGCTGGCGGCGTTGACGGTCGGCGCGGCGTTTGCCGTATTGCTGGGTTCGGCAGCGGCAGATGCCGCGGCGACGGCCATCGATCCCCGGATCGGTGCGACGTCGTGACCATGGCCTCATACGCGACACCACTTCGCCGACAGTGGCCGTGGTTGTTGCTGATCCTCATCGCGACGTCGGCCGTGGTGATTCCCCTGCTCTCCAGTCCACCGGTCGCGGACTTCGGTGAGGCGTTGCGGGCGCCGGGCATCGGCCATCTGGGCGGTACCGACCATTCCGGGTACGACCTGCTCACCCGCACAGCCGATGGCCTTCGCATCTCGCTGACGATGGCAGCGGTGTGTGCGGTGGTGGCCACCGGGCTCGGCGTGCTGATCGGGGTGGGCTCGGTGGCGGCCGGCGGCTGGGTCGATGCCGTAGTGATGCGCGTGGTCGACGGGGTGAATGCTCTACCGCATCTGGTGCTCGGCATCGTGATCGCCGCGATGTGGCGCGGCGAACCACTGGCGATCATCGCCTCGATCGGCTTGACCCACTGGCCCGCGGTCGCGCGGGTGGTCCGGGCGGAATTACGGTCGGGGGCCGAAGCAGGGTGGGTACGGTCGGCTCGACTCGCCGGGGCGTCTCGCTGGTTCGTGGGACGACACCACCTCCTGCCCGCCGTCGGCGGGCAAGCACTTGTGGCGATGGTGATGCTGCTACCCCATGCGGTGTGGCACGAGTCCACGCTTTCCTTTCTCGGCGTGGGACTCTCGCCCGACCGCGCCAGCTTGGGCACGCTGCTCGGCCAGTCCCGCGGTGACGTGATGCTGGGCGCGTGGTGGACATTGGTGGTTCCCGCATCGGCACTTCTTGTCACCGCCCTGGCAGTCGCCGCCGGAGGTTCCGGATTGCGTCGACGACTCCAGCCACCAGGAGGTCAGGTGTGGTGACCGACTTGGCTGCCCGGCTGGATGGATTCGGCGTTCGCATCGCGACCCGTGAGCGGGAGACTGCGACGGTCACCGGCCTCGACGGCGTCGACCTGGACGTCGTCGCGGGCGCGGTGACGGCCTTGGTCGGTGAGTCCGGATGCGGCAAATCGCTGGTGGCGCTTGCACTGTGCGGGCTGCTGCCACCGGGGTCCGCAACTCGGGGACGGCTGCACGTGGCGGGCCACGAGGTGACCGACGCGGACGAGAAGACGTGGCGGGGACTCCGAGGACATGCCGTCGGCCTGGTCCCGCAGTCTCCGGCGACGTCGTTCACCCCTGTCCGCACCATCGGATCGCAGATTGCCGAAGTGGTACAGGCACTCGACAGTGACCGCAGTGCAATCGAATTGGCGGCGCTGGCAGGGCTCCCCGACGACGCCCTCGAACTGTTCCCACATCAATTGTCGGGCGGGATGGTGCAGCGCGCCGCGATCGCAGCTGCGCTCGCCGGCCGACCGGCCGTACTGCTCGCCGACGAGCCGACATCCGCACTCGACACCGAGCTCGCCGAGATGGTGTGGACATTGCTGCGCAGCATCGCCGATGACGGTGCCGCCGTCCTGGTCATCACCCACGACATCGCATCGCTGATCGCGTCGGGCGTCTGCGACTCCCTCGCGGTGATGCGGCGAGGACGGATCGTCGCGCAGGACTCCCCACACCGTGTCCGGCAAGCAGCCGATGAACACACGCAGAAGCTGTTCACGGGGGTATCCCGATGATCACCGCCCGTGCCATCGGAGTGCGGTTCGGAGGCGCCACGGTGTTGAGCGACATCGACTTCGACGTCGCGCCCGGCCGTGTCAGCGGGATCATCGGTCGCTCGGGCAGCGGGAAGACCACACTGCTGCAGGTTCTCGCCGGGATCCGCCCACCCGATGCAGGCGTGGTGCGGTTCGCCGGGAAAGCCCGTGCGCCTCGCGGATCGGTCGCGATGATCGATCAGCACCCGCGATTGGTCTGCAATCCCCGGTGGACGTTGTCGCAGATCATTCGCGAACCCGCCGACATCATGCGGCGTCCGGTCGACCCCGTCAGCCACGCCGAACGCACCGGGCTGGACCCGGAGCTGTTGGGCCGCTTCCCATCACAGGTCAGCGATGGCCAGCTTCAACGCGCCTGTCTTGCCAGGGTGCTTGTCCAAGAGCCGACGTACCTGCTCTGCGACGAGCCCACCGCCATGCTCGACCCCATCGCCGCCGCCGACGTGGCGTCGCTGTTGAGATCCATTGCCGCAGAAGGGGTGGGCATGGCTTTGGTCAGTCACGACCGCACTCTGGTGGAGCAGATGTGCTCGACGATCACAACACTGCCCGGTCCCGGCTACTCCTGAATCACTCAGGTGGTGAGACCACGGATGTAGCCGATGACGTCGGTGTACTGCGGAAGCAGGCCACTCGCCTCGGCTTCGGCGAGCGTCGGCGCGGCAGTGTCCTTGTCCGACAGGGTGAAAGTGAGAGCCGAGCCGTCGCGGGCTGTGGTGGGGAACTCGATGCCGATGGCCGGGTCCAACGGGTTGATGCCGTGTTCACCGGCGGGGTTGTATCCGGTCGAGCACAGATAGGTGACAACGGAGTTGTCCTCGAGCGCCACAAACGCGTGCCCGAGTCCTTCGCCGATGTAGAGCGCCCTACGGTCGACGTCGTCCAGCAGTGCGCCGTCCCAGGCACCGAATGTCGGTGAGCCGACGCGGATGTCCACCACCACGTCGAAGATCGCCCCTTTGGGGCAGCTGACGTACTTCGCCTGTCCCGGTGGCACATCGGCGAAATGCACGCCCCGCAGCACGCCGGCGGCGGACACAGAGAGGTTGGCCTGCTGGAGGTCGAAGGGATGCCCGATCACCTCCGCCAGCAGGTCACCGCGGAATGCCTCCATGAAAAGGCCACGCGGGTCGCCGAACTTCTTCGGGGTGATCTCCCAGGCGCCATCGATGGACAGGGGCTCGATCAGCATGTTCTCTACAGTTCCTTGCCGCGTTCGAGGAGATCGATCAGGTACGTCCCGTATCCCGACTTGAGCAAGGTCTGGGCGCGAGCCCGCAACTGCTCGTCGTCGATGAAGCCGCGCCGCCAGGCAACCTCTTCGGGCACAGCGATTTTCAGGCCTTGACGTTCTTCGACGGTGCGGACGAAGTTGCCGGCGTCGAGCAGTGAGTCGAAAGTCCCGGTGTCGAGCCACGCGGTGCCCCGGGGCAGCACCTCGACGTGCAGCAGGCCCTTGTCGAGGTATGCCCGGTTGACGTCGGTGATCTCGTACTCGCCACGGGCACTCGGCTGCAGCCCCGATGCGATCTCCACGACGTTGTTGTCATAGAAGTACAGGCCCGGAATCGCGAAGTTGGACCGAGGATGTTCGGGCTTCTCCTGGAGGTCGATGGCCTTGCCGTCGCTGTTGAAATCCACCACTCCGTAGGCCTCGGGATTGCGGACCCAGTAGGCGAACACCGCGCCGCCCTCGATGTCGTGGAACCGGTTGAGCTGCGAGCCCAGCCCGGGTCCGTAGAAGATGTTGTCGCCGAGGACCAGCGCCACCGACTCCGACCCGATGTGATCAGCACCCAGAACAAACGCCTGTGCCAACCCGTCCGGACTCTCCTGCACCTTGTACGTCAAAGAGATCCCGAATTGACTGCCGTCCCCCAGGAGGTTCTGAAAAGCAGACGAGTCGTGCGGCGTGGTGATCACCAGGATCTCGCGGATGCCCGCCAGCATCAATGTGGTCAGCGGGTAGTAGATCATCGGCTTGTCATAAACGGGGACGAGTTGTTTGCTGACACCTTGCGTGATGGGATGCAGACGACTTCCGGTGCCCCCCGCCAGGATGATTCCGCGCATATGTGACACCTTAGGCCCCAGGCGCTCGGCCTACCCGATGAGCTGCCGATCGGTAGGGTTGCAGCAGCGAATGGAGGATTGACATGCGGGTACTGATCACCGGTGGCGCCGGTTTCATCGGCGCCAACTTCGTGCACCGGACCCTTGCGACCAGGCCGGATGCCCGGGTACGGGTGCTGGACGCGATGACGTACGCAGCGAACAGGCAATCGCTGGCATCGGTGTCCGATCAGATCGAATTGATCGAAGGAGACGTCGCCGACTCCGCTTTGGTGAACCAATTGGTCGGCGAAAGTGATCTTGTCGTCCATTTCGCCGCCGAATCGCACAATGACAATTCTTTGGCCGACCCATCGAGTTTTGTTCACACCAATCTCGTCGGCACATTCTCGATTCTCGAGGCGGTGCGTGCGCATGACGTGCGTTACCACCACATCAGCACCGACGAGGTGTACGGCGATCTCGAACTCGACGACCCCGCACGCTTCACCGAGCAGACCCCCTACAACCCGTCGAGCCCGTACTCGTCGACCAAAGCAGGCAGCGACCTTCTGGTCCGGGCCTGGGTGCGCTCGTTCGGAGTGCAGGCCACCATCTCCAACTGTTCCAACAACTATGGCCCGTACCAGCACATCGAGAAGTTCATCCCTCGCCAGATCACCAACGTGCTCAGCGGGATTCGCCCCAAGCTCTACGGGCAGGGCACCAACGTGCGGGACTGGATCCACGTCAACGACCACAACGACGCGGTGTGGACCATCATCGACAAGGGGCAGATCGGCGAGACCTACCTCATCGGCGCCGACGGTGAAGCCGACAACCGCACCGTCATCGAGACGATCCTCGAACTGCTCGACCAGCCCAAGGACGCATTCGACTTCGTGACCGACCGGCCCGGCCACGACATGCGTTACGCCATCGACTCCACCCGTCTGCGCACCGAACTGGGCTGGCAGCCCAGGTTCACCGACTTCCGGTCCGGGCTCGCCGACACGGTGGCGTGGTACCGCGACAACACCGACTGGTGGCAGCCCCTCAAGGAGGCGACCGAGAGCAAGTACGCCACCACCGAACGCGTAGTTGGTTGATCCGCCGACCGGGCCGATAACGCCGTCGACCGGGCCCAAACATCCATCGAGTGGGCCAAAACCTCCGCCGAGTGGGCCAAAACCTCCGCCGAGTGGGCCCATATCGTGATCGAGCGGGCCAATGTCGAGATCCTAATGAGAAAAACGTAGCCAGAAGTGCGGACAACGGCCCGATCGAAGCGAATATCGGCCCGGTCGACGGCGACAACGGCCCGGTCGACGGAGGTCAGTTGGCGCGGAAGTACTCGACGGTGCGCCGAACTCCTTCGGCCAGCGACACCTGCGGGTACCAGCCGAGTACGGTGCCCGCGAGTGAACCGTCGATGGATGAGTCCCGGACGTCACCGAGCCGGGCCGGTTCGTAGACCGGTTCGTCGGGAGCTTGTGCGGCCTCGGCGACCAGGGTGTGCAGCGCCCGATCTGATGTGGCCGCCCCGGTGCCGACGTTGAAGCGCTGACCGCCACCGAGTTCGCCGCCGGCCAGCACAAAGGCTTGCACAACGTCGTCGACATAGACGTAGTCGCGGGTGTTGCCACCGTCACCGAACAGCTTGGTAATGCTGCCCGACAACAGGTTCCGCGCAAAGATGGCGACCACGCCGGCTTCGCCGTGTGGATCCTGCCGCGGCCCGTACACATTCGCGGGGGCGATGTGGGTGCAGTCCAATCCGTACAGCGAGCGGTACATGTTCAGGTACACCTCACCGCTGACCTTGGCGGCCGCGTAGGGGCTCATCGGCGCAACCGGTGCTGATTCCGCCACCGGTAGGTGCTCGGGCGACCCGTAGATGGATCCTCCGGAGGAGGTGAACACGATCTTGCGCACTCCCGCCCGCCGGGCGGCCTCGGCGAGCCGTACGGTCCCGACAACATTGACCTGGGCATCGGCAACCGGATCGGTCACCGAGGCGCGCACGTCGATCTGGGCAGCGAGATGGAAGATCACCTCGGGTTGTGCTTGCGCCACAACCGTTTCCAGGTCCGTAACGGTGAGATCGCCCTCGACGATCCGACATCCGCGTTCGACGGCGCCGTTCAGGTTGGACCGGCTACCCCGCGAGAAGTCGTCCAGAGCGACAACCTCGTGGCCGTCGGCCAACAGCCGATCGACAAGCGTCGAGCCGATGAACCCGGCGCCGCCGGTGACCAAGGTGCGCATCACTTCTCGCCTTTCCGTATTGCGTCCGCGACCTCATAGATCGTCACGTTGCCCTGCCGATAGACCTCTCGCAGACCGGGCGCACCGTTCTCGCGCAACGGGAGGAAGGGGTCACCGAACCGGCCTTCCGCGAGATTGGGTGCGCCGTTCTGGAACCACCAATAGCTCGGCGGCGCGTCGATCACGTACCTGATGTTCAGGTCCCGAACAATCTGGTCGATACGCGGGTCCGCGCCGATCCGGGCAACGTTCCAGTACAGATCCGACTGACGTTGGCTGAAGTCGTTTGCCCGGTAGAACGGAAACAGCGGGGTCAGATCGGCCACCGGGTACATCCATCCGCTGCCCTGGTCGAGGTTGTTGAGGATGACGGTGCTGCGCGCCTCCGGCTGCTGCGCCAACCATCGGTAGGCCTCGACGTCCTCGACACCCACATAAGCGCCACTTCGGTACTGGACGGCGATCTTCCCGTTGTCGGCGTACCGTACGGCGCCCGCGCCGGCGACGATGAGCAAACCCACCAGTGTCAGCGCAGGCAGCGCGAGCCGGTTTCGCTGCCAAACCGTCTTCTGGGCCAGCAGCCGCGCGACACCGAGAACCAGCACCCCGAGCCCGATCCCCGCGGCGACCGCGGTGAACATCGAGACCACGAAGGTCAGCCGGTGTGGCGAGTTGTAGAAGTATCCACCCAAGGCGCCGAACAACTTCGACGGCAACCCGCCGAGGTCGTAGACCGCGTTCGCCGTGGTGACGATGAACGCCAGCCAGGCAGCGACCACAGCCCAGTTGCGCGACCACACGAGCCAGCCGAGCCCGATCGCCGCCGGGATCAGCAAGTACAGCAACGGGTACTGATGGCCGAGCAGATCGGTCCCGTTGAACGCGGCGCGCACAAATGCCTTTGCCACGGAGGCATTTTCATCGCGGAAATCGAAGCCGGAGAGCTCGTTGTTCTCCGAGATCTTCAGGGTGCCGATGATCACCGGGCTGATCAGCACCAGTGCGCCCGCACCGATCGCCGCGAGCGTCGCGACATCACCACCCCGACCACGTACCGGCTTCCACAATGCCTGCAGCAGCCACCAGGATCCGACGATCACCACCATCACCACCAGCCCCGACGGGTGGGTGGCTGCGGTACCGGCGATCGCGAGCACAGCCGCGAGCACGCGGCGACGATCGCCGACCGCACTGATCACGAGCACCGCGGTGATCGGCGCCAAGGAGACGCCGACCGCATTGGGGACTGCCGTGAAGGCGAGTTCCACGTAGGGCAACGACGGGAAAACGGCCGTGACCGCGGCGGCAAGAGCTGCAAAGACTGCGCTCCGGTCCGGATCGAATCGCTTGCGGCCCAGCCAATATGCGAGCGACCCGATACTGATCGGCAAGGTGAACGCCAGTGACGCCGGGGAGTAGATGTTGTACAACTCCACGGTGTTGGCACCGGTCAACGAGTAGAGCAGAGCGCCCAGGTCGTGCCACGTGTTCGGGTAGTAGTTGAATCCGTGCGTGTCGTAGTTCATCAGCTCGCCCATGTGAAGCGACGACCCGTCGCCGGTCTCATGGATCCACTGCAGAGCATCGGCATGCCACAAGGCGTCCCACACCTGCGAGATGTTGTTCAGTCCGAAGAACGTGGTGCCGATCAGTCGCCGGATCGACGTCAGGACGATGATCAGCGCGCCCAGCAGCACACCGGCGGCAACGGTCAACAGGGCCGGGCGACTGATCGGGCGTACCTCGGCGACGGCCGCCGGCGCCAGGGACCCGAATCGGCGGGTTCCGAGGTCCCACCCCCACGCCACCAACCAGGACACTCCCACCATCACGGCAGCCGTCCCGACGTTCCACGGGATGGACAGCGCCCCGTAGAGCACGGTGAAGATGCCGATCATGCCGAATGTGAGCGGCGCACCAGCGGCGACCGCCACCGGCCACGGCAATGACATCCGCCGTCCGACCAGGGCCCCGGGCACGATCAGGATCACCGCGGTGACGACCGTGATCCACGCGGCCAAAAGCATGCATTCCCTTTTCGTTGGCTGGGGCGGCCGGCAAGACGGCCGGGGACGTTGCTTCTGCACCTTAGTGGAGGTGTGTGAGACGCCGCGCCCCCGCCACTCGCCACTACCGTGGAACACATGGACTGGCCTCGGCACATCCCCACACTGACCGATCAGGTGATCACCCTCCGGCCCTTCGTACACGACGACATCAACGCCGTACTCGCAGCCAGCCAGGACCACGCGACCGCCGAGTTCACCGTGGTTCCGAGTCCGTACACCGAGGCCGACGCCCGCGACTTCGTCGAGGATCGGTCGGTCAAGGTGTGGCCGGGATTCGACGTCGCGATCGTCGATCGTGACGACGCGTTCCTCGGTGTGTGCGGTCTGCGGGCCAAGGACGACGACGCTGTCACCGAGATCGGGTACGCGGTGGCTCCCTGGGCACGCGGCGCCGGTGTCGCCACCAGGGCGACCCGGCTGCTCATCGAGTTCTCCTGGCAGATCGGGGCAGTCCGGGTGGAACTGGACGCCTACACGGAGAACAAGGCGTCACGCGCCGTCGCCCGCAAGTGTGGGTTCACCCAGGAGGGTGTTCTCCGATCGGCAGCACCGGGCAAGAACGGTCGCAGGCACGACCTCGTCGTCTTCGGTCTCCTGAAGACCGACGAGGTGACCTGAACCCCAAAACCCAGAGCTCGCCGGCAGGCGGGGATCAGACGCTTGCGTGCTCGCGATCGGCGAGGATCTCCAGGATCTGCCTCACCAGTTCGTCGGCATCGGCGCCGGTCGTATCGATCACCAGATCCGGGTTCTCCGGCGCCTCGTACGGCGTGTCGATGCCGGTGAGTCCCTTGAGTTCGCCCGCCCGTGCCTTCGCGTAGAGCCCCTTCGGATCGCGACGCTCACACTCGGCCAGCGGCGTGGCCACATGGACTTCGATGAACGGGAGATCGGCGGCGGCCGTCAGTGCCCGGGGGATCTCCCGGTCACTACGCAGCGGCGACACCAACGATGCGATCGCGACCACCCCGGCATCGGCGAAGAGCCTGGTCAGATGCCCGACACGGCGGATGTTCTCGGCCCTGTCCCCGGCCGAGAACCCGAGGTCGTCCGACAGCCCGTGGCGCACGTTGTCGCCGTCGAGCAGATAGGCCACCCGACCCGACTCGACCAGTGCACGCTCGAGTGCAACCGCGACGGTCGACTTGCCCGACGCCGGCAGGCCGGTGAGCCAGATGACCGCTCCCCGCTGACCGACCGCACTCCACCGATGGGTGCGTTCGAGGGAGGACGGATGCCACTTGATGTCGTTGCGTGTCCGGGCGCCGGCTTGACCTCCCGGGGCTCGGTGATGGTGCCGGCGCCCACCGTGTCGTTGGAGTTCTCGTCGATGAGGATGAACGCACCGACATCGCGGTTGTCCGCGTACGGATCGGCCACCACGATAGAACTGGTGCGCAACGTCACCGTGCCGACGTCGTTCAGCGCGAGTTCCACGGGATGCGGATCCTCGCCCAGTGTCTCGGGATCCAGTCGACTGTGCAGCTCCTGAACCGTGGCGCGCACCGTGCGCGTCGCCTGCTTCAGCGCGATCCGGTCGCCCGCACGAAGCGGCGTCTCCGAGAACCAGCAGACCGTGACGTCGAGCTCACGGGCGGCGACCGGTAGGTGCGCATCCGGTGACCCACTGACGATCATGTCGCCGCGGCCCACGTCGATCTCGTCGGCCAGTTCCACCGACACCGACAACGGCGCGACGGCCACGCTGCGGTCGTCGTCGAGGGTGTCGAGTGCGGTGACGCGACTCTTCGAACCCGACGGCAGCACCACGATCGGATCACCGACCTGCAGGGTGCCCGCAGACAACCGGCCCGTGTAGCGACGACGCTCCCCGGCCGCCGGCCGCGACACCCACTGCACCGCAAGACGCACCTCGGTCGGTTCGGCGGCGGGCGCCTTCAACTCGACGGCCTCGAGGAACTCCAGCAACGTCGGACCGGTGTACCAGGGTGTGTTGGTCGAACGGGTCACGACATTGTCGCCGAGCTTGGCGGCCAGAGGAACAACGGTGAGGTTCTGGACACCCAAACGTTGTGCGAGCACGTGCAATTCGGCTTCGACCTCGGCGAAACGCTCTTCGCTGTAGTCGACCAGGTCGATCTTGTTGACCGCCGCGACCAGGTGGGGCACCCGGAGCAACGTGGCGATGCGGGCGTGGCGACGGGTCTGACGAACCACGCCCGCACGGGCGTCCACCAGCAGCACCGCCACGTGTGCGTTGGACGCACCGGTGAACATGTTTCGCGTGTACGCCTCGTGACCGGGGGTATCGGCGAGGATGAAATTGCGTGTGGCCGTGGAGAAAAAGCGGTAGGCCACGTCTATGGTGATGCCCTGCTCGCGTTCGGCCCGCAGACCGTCGGACAGGGCGGCGAGGTCGGCAACACCTTCGGTGTCGGTGACCGATTCGAGGTGATCGAGCGGCAGACTGTCGGTGTCGTGGAGCAACCGGCCGATCAATGTGCTCTTACCGTCGTCCACCGAACCAGCGGTGGCGAGCCTGAGCAGTTGGCGAGTCATCAGAAGTACCCCTCCCGTTTGCGGTCTTCCATGGCCGCGGCGGACGTGCGGTCGTCTGCGCGGGTCTCGCCGCGCTCGGACACGGTGGATGCCGAGATCTCGGTGACCACATCGGCGATCGTGGTGGCCCGTGACCGGACCGCTCCGGTGATGGTCAGATCGCCGACCGTGCGATAGCGCACCCATTCGACGGAGGCCGACTCCCCTTCGGCCGGACTGGTGAATTCCGAAGTGGCGAGCAGGATTCCGTCACGCTCGAACACCTCGCGCTCATGGGCGAAGTAGATCGGCGGCAACTCGAGGCCTTCCAGCTCGATGTACCGCCAGATGTCGAGTTCGGTCCAGTTGCTCAGCGGGAAGACGCGGACCTGTTCGCCCCTGCGGATGCGCCCGTTGTAGAGCGACCATGGTTCGGGTCGCTGTGCCCGCGGGTCCCATTGACCGAACTCGTCGCGGAAGCTGAGCACACGCTCCTTCGCCCGAGCGCGTTCCTCGTCGCGCCGCGCGCCGCCGAACGCCGCATCGAACTTGCCTGCCTCCAGTGCGTCGAGCAGAGTCCTCGTCTGCAGGCGATTGCGCGAGCCGGCCGGTCCGCCGACCTCCTGCACCCGCCCGGAGTCGATCGACTCCTGCACCGAACCGACGATCAGCTTGTGCCCGCCCTCGGCGAGACGCCGGTCGCGGAAGTCGATGACCTCAGGAAAATTGTGCCCGGTGTCGACGTGCAGTACCGGAAACGGCAATGGCGAAGGCCGAAAGGCCTTCTCTGCCAGCTGGAGCAGCACGATCGAGTCCTTACCCGCCGAGAAGAGCAAGACCGGTCGCTCGAGTTCGGCCACCACCTCACGGATGATGTGCACCGCCTCGGCTTCGAGAACTCGCAGCTCATCGACGTGGGTCACGTCGGCGGTGATCTGCGTTGTCATACTGGCAACCCCCTTTGTCGGGCCTCGGCGCGGTATCGCTCTACCCATTCACCGGACCGGTTGTTCGCTTGACGTTCCAGCACCGGCGGCGGCGCTGCGGCAGGGTCGAGATCGAGGGCGGAAAGGATCCGCGCCGTGACCCCGGTGGAGTCCTTCGCCAGCTCGCTGTAGTCGACCTCGAACGGCGTGATCGACTCCTGCTCGAACCAGTTGCGCCAGCCGCGCTCCTGCTCGCGGAGGATCGTGACCAGGTGCGCGATACCGTCTGCGTTGTACTGCGCCGCCGCATCGACCTCTGGTTCTGCGTGTCCCCGCCACACCTGCGTCTGCACGGCACGCCAGAACGACACCGCCTGCGACACGACGTCCGGCCGGTTCACCTTGATGTACAGCGGTTCCTCGCCGATGACGTCGGCGATGGCGGATCGGAGGTCACCACCGGATCGGCCCGTGAGGCCTTGCGCCCGGTCGATCACCAGCGAAACCTGATTCCACATAAGCTTGCCGCCCCAGACTCCGTTGGGGGTGCGCGCCTCCCGCGCGATGCGCTCACGCCATTGGTCGCTGGTCTCGGTGCTCGGCGTGCCCGTCCGCAGCGGGGCCAGCAGGGCGAGCACGGCGGGATCGGTGACCTCGGCGAACCACTGGCGCGGTTGCGGCGGCAGAGAGGTCGACGGCAGGTACTGGAAGAACTCCTCGGGTTCACCGGCAATCTTGCTGGCCCGCAACGATTCGACGAGGAGGGTGCTACCGCTGCGTTGTGATGCGCATACGAGGTAGGAGCTCGGAGCGGAAGCCATGGATTCGAATATAGAGATCACACCGTGTGGGTTCCCCAGCCGCGACGGCTGATATTCACCACGATTCCAACCGTTGACAGCTTTCGGCGATTGTGTCGGTCAGAATCGGTCCCGGTGGCGCTCCTGTTCGAGGACGGCGTCGAGATCGGCAAGTCGTTCCATCGACGCCACGGCCCGCCGCGTTCGCATGTTCTTGGCGAGCCGATCACGGTGGCGATGGGTGAAGGCCCAGTAGCCGGCGGTGAACGGGCACGCGTCCGCGCCTATCCGCTTGCGCGGATCGAACTCGCAGTCCTTGCAGAAGTCGGACATCTTGTTGATGTAGGCGCCGCCCGAACTGTACGGCTTGGTCGCCATCTTGCCGCCGTCGGCGTGCTGACTCATGCCCACCACGTTGACCGGCATCACCCATTCATAGCCGTCCACGAAGTTGGCCGTATACCAGCGGGTGAGCTCATCCGGGTCGTAACCCTGTTGCAGCGCATGGTTTCCCAGCACCATCAACCGCGGGATGTGGTGGACCCATCCTCGGTCGTGGACGCCACCCAGAGCGTCGGAGAGGCACTTGGCCGTCACCGCGCCGGCATCAAGATCGCGGAACCAGTCGGGCAACGGCCGATGCGCGTTCAGTTCGTTGTTCGCGGTGCGGTAGTCGCGACCGAAATGCCAGTACAGATGCCAGACGAACTCACGCCACCCCAGGATCTGCCGGATGAACCCCTCGGCGGAGGCCAACGGGACCGACCCCTCACGGGCGGCGGCTTCGGCGGCATGAACCGCGTCCAGCGGGTGTATCAGCGACAGATTGAGCGGCACCGACAACAGCGAATGGGACATCGACCAGTCCCCACCCATCATCGCGTCCTCGTATGGTCCGAAATCTGCCAGCCGATGGTCGATGAAGGTCTCGAGAGCAGATTGCGCCTCCGCCGCGGTCACCGCGAACAACCGCGGCCCGTCGACACCCGACCACGATGCGTCGAGTGCGTCGAGGTCGGCGCGTACCTGCTCGTCGATCCCGTCCTCTTCCGGCCACCAGGGATCGGGCACTCCCAGCGTCGGCGTCTTGGGCGGCGACTTCCGGTTGTCGTGGTCGTAGTTCCACGCCCCACCCATCGGTTGATCGCCGTCCATCAGGATGTCGAAACGCGTGCGCTGATCGCGGTAGAACATCTCGAGGCGAAAGCGTGAACTGTTCCCCGCCCACTGTTCGAAGTCACTTCTGGGCAGAGCGAACGACGGGTTGGGCAGAACCTCTTCGACAAGGCCTTCCGCTTCGAGGCGATGCACGAAGTCGTGAGCGGCCCACGAGGTCGGCTCATGCACCACCACCGGTCGGCCGAACTCGACGAGGGCGTCGCGGTACCCGGGCGCCTTCAGATAGTGCGCGCGATCGCCGAGGTCATCGGCCAGGTGCCGCATCCCCGACAGCAGCAGATGCGCCTTCTGCCGATGGCCTGCCCGTCTCCGCAAGGCAGCGGTGGACTCGATGAGGACCACCTCCCGTCCGAGATGGCCCTCGGCGGAGTGGATATGGGGACCGAGTTGGTCGGCAAACAACCACAGCGGCGCCGAAGAATCGCTCACCTCGTCCAGCGTACGGTTTGCTCAGCGGCGGGCCACGGAATCGACGATCTGGTCGATGAAACCGGGCGTCACATCAAGACGCTGCATCGCGGTTCGATAGATGATCGGCCCAAGGGTTCTTGCCACCACGTCTGTCCGATCGAGTTCTTGATCCAGTTCGCCACGCTCGACGGCCTGGTCGATCATCCCTTCCATCACCCGGTAGGTCCGCTCGATGAGCTCGGCACCGAGGTCGGCGATCACCGTGTGATTGTCGGCCTCGGCGATCATCAAGGCGATGAATTGCCGACTGGTCGGCAGGGCCAATTCCGCAGCGGCGTGCGTGAGCTGATTTCGCAGCCACTCGTCGAATGGTTCGTCGCCGGGCTGCATGATCGTCTGATCGATGTCGCGCAGGGTGTCGACGAGCAGGTCCAGCGTGGTCGGCCAGTGACGGTAGATCGTCGCCCGACCCACCCCCGCCTTGAGCGCGACACGCTGATGCGTCAGCCCCGAGGCGCCTTCCTCCTCGAAGATGCGGTGCATCGCCTCGATGACCACTTGTCGTGTGCGGGTGATCCGCGCATCGACGGCCGGTTGTTCAGTCACGTATCGAGCATATGCGAGTGGCAGTGTCCGATTGTTACGCAAACGAATGTTTGTGAAGTCGGCAACTATATTTCACTTTCTTTTGTCGGCCCCATCGAGAAATGTTGGCAGACTCCCCGTACTCTCATCTGAACGCGTTCGACCGGCGACAACAAAGAACGCCCTGCCGAAAAAGAAGAGAATTGTGCGAGACGATCAACACGAACGGAATGTGATTGCAACCGTTCTCACATATGCATTTGTTCTCTTGATACTGGGCGGCGGAACCGCCGTCACTCTTGCACTCATTCAAGTGACACCGGAGAACCGTTCACCCGCGGTCGCCGACAGCAGGTCGATTGCATCGCTCATCGCCGGGGCGCCACAGACCCACCAACTGGGTGACGCCGTGGTGGTCGACACCGGCGGCGCCGAACTCAGGATCACACTGGACAACGTGCGCGCGGGCGCCGAGGGAGCAGACTGTTCGGGCGGCTCGCTCCACGTCGTGGACGCCACGGTCCAATCGGTGCGCGGCACCGCACTTCTCGAGCCCGCAGAGCTCACTGCACGCACGTCCGGTGGGAGCCAATTGACAACCGTCGCAACATCACTCGAGCACCCGCTGGAAGCGACAACCCTCACCCAGAACGACGTGGCCACGGGATCTGTCGCGTTTGTGCTACCCCCTGGCGAGACGATCGTTGCCCTGTCGTTCGCAGGCGGTTCCGAAGTGGCGACCTGGGCGGTGCCCGATGACACCTCCGGACCGCTCGAGCCCTGACGTCAACTCGAAAACACTCTGCTCTGCCGGACTACAACGGCAGAGATAGCTCCTTCGCCCCACCCGGTTGTGAGCCGACCCGCCGGAACCACTCGGTTCCGAACGCAGCTCTCAATTCCTCGTCCGCCATTTTCAGCACAGGGCCGAAGTCGCCGATCTGGGTCTCGTGCACCTGCATCGCCGCACGCTTGGCCGCAATGGCCGCGGCCACGTCCACCCGTGTGGTGATCTCAGCTTCCGGGGTGCCGAACGATTCGAAATCGATCGGCGAGTCGTCGTTGTTCCATTCCGGATTCGACATCATCATCTCGCGCATCTGATCCCGATTGATCACGCTCTCGTACACGTTCTGCACGCCGGCGATTTCCGCGGCGCGCATTCCGACGCGGTGCACCTGGATGTGGTCGGGGTGCCCGTAACCGCCGTTGCTGTCGTACAGCGTGATGACATCCGCCTTCTCCTCGCTGAGCACAGCGGCCAGACGTTCGGCCGCCTGCTCGACGGGGACGTTGGCAAAAGCGTCCGGGCTGTTGTTCTCCGGCGTGCCGGCCATCCCGGAGTCGGCGTAGCCCAGCATGACCAGGAGGTGCGCGCCCAGGATGCGGGCAGACTTCTCGAGTTCGGTTCGCCGGCGCTCGGCAAGCGATTCGCCAGGGACCAGCAGTCCGTCAGGCACCTCACCCGCAGCACCGTCGGTGGCCGTGACGAGTACCACACGGTGGCCGGCATCGGCGGAGAGTCGGATGATCCCGCCGGTCCCGAACACCTCGTCGTCGGGATGAGCGTGGAAGCAGACGAGGACACCCATGAATCAACCGCCACCTAGTGTTTGCCGAATGCACCAACCGGCACCGATCGGTACCGGTTCTGACGTGGAGCCGCCTGCGAGAATCGAACTCGCGACCTTTTCATTACGAGTGAAGCGCTCTACCGACTGAGCTAAGGCGGCGTGCTGCCAAGGCAGCGCAGACGAGTCTATCGACCGGAGCCGACAGCGACCAAACCGGGCGAGTCCACAGCTCAACCCGATCCCGATTTCGCACCCCTGTTCCCGGCATCGACCTGGGGATTTATTGCTGATGACCCCCAGGATCGGGGTCAGTGACGCAGGGCCAAGCCGATCTTGGCGACCATCGAATCGACCGCGAACTTCGGTTTGACGTTGAAACTCAACGACTCCCGACATTCCAGAACCGCCTCGACACAGGCCAGCAGCTCCTCGCGGCGGGCGTAGCCGGCCATCGCGACGGTCTGCTCGGACATGTCGGGGTGCATCGCGGTCACCGACGACCCATACGACGCGGCCAGAGCGTCCCGGAACAGCGCCGCGAGATCCACGAGCGCACGGTCGAGGAGGTCGCGCCCGGTGCGCGTCTCCCGGGACTTCTGCCGACGTTCGAGGTCTTTGAGGATTCCGGCCGAACCCCGCATGGCCCCGACCGCACCTTTTCCCGTGCCGCCGGCCCCGAGCGCCGTCCGCATCTCCTCTGTCTCGGCCTCGTCGAGCCTGGCGCTGATGGCCTTGGCCGCGGCGTCGGCCGACTTCACGAGAGCCTCGGCGGCCGAGTACGCGGTCGCGTCCCTGGTGGCTGCCCGTGCGACTGCCAGCGCCTGCTTGCGCTGCTCACGGGCCTCGTCGTCAGTGGCCAGCCGTCGCGCCCGGCCGACATGACCACCACACACCGACGCAGCCCACTTCGCCATCTCCGGATCGATGCCGTCGGACTCGATGAGCACCTCGGCGATCGAGGCCACCGACGGCATGGTCAGCGCCACGTGCCGGCAGCGCGACCGGAGCGTCACCGAGATGTCCTCGGGATCGATGCTGGGGGCGCACAGCAAGAACACCGTGCGAGGTGGCGGTTCCTCTACCGCCTTCAGCAGCGCGTTGGCTGCTCCTTCGGTGAGCCGGTCGGCATCTTCGATCACCACAACCTGCCAGCGACCCACACTGGGACGGCGCGCAGCGGTCTGAACGATGGCTCGCATGTCCTTCACCGGAATCGACAATCCCTCCGGGACTATCCTCCGAACATCCGAATGTGTGCCCGCCATCACAGTCGTGCACGCGTGACATCGCCCACATCCGGGCGAATCGGTCACCTCGCATTGCAGCGAGGCAGCAAAACACTGCGCCGCCACAGACCGCCCCGAACCAGGTGGACCGGTGAACAGCCACGCGTGTGTCATCGCCGACGAGCCCGAGTCCGGGTCCCCGGCAAGCAGTGGTAACGGGTCATTTCCGTGCGCTTGGAGGTCGCGCGAGGCGGCGAGCCGAACTGCGGCAACCGCCGCCGATGTGAGTTCACCCACCACCGCGTGCTGGCCGACGAGTCGATCGAACACAGTTGTCACAGGTCAAGCCTATCGGGCGCCTCCGACTGTCGTGTTTAACTCTTGCAAGCAGCCAGCTACCGTGGTCACGTGGTGGAAAGACAGTCACGCTTACAACGGGGATGGCACCTGTTGCGCTGGCTGGTGCGCACACCGTGGCCGGTGCTGGCTCTGGACATGCTCCGGGCCAATGTCGTCGGTGCCCTGTTCACTTTCGCATTCCTCCGGTTCGGCCTCCCACAGCAGACGTCGGTCCAGTTGTCCGAGATCAGCGGCCTGAGCCAAGTGGTGTTCGTCGTCTACCTCTTCATCGCCGGCCTGGTGAGTGCGTACGCCACGATCGCGCTGTCACTCCCTGTTCTTGTGTGGACCCGCCGACGATCCCGACTCGACAACGAGAGCGCACGCCGACGCGCCCTCCGCCTGCCGGTGCTGCTGGTGCAGGTCCATGGCGCCCTGTGGTTGCTCGGCGGCGCGATCTTCGCCCTGCTCAGCCTGTCGCAATCGGCCAAGACGGCCATCGTCGTGGCACTCGGTTCGTTCGTCGGCGCCCTCATCACCTGCGTGCTGGGCTACATGCAGTCGGAAAAAGTCCTCCGACCCATCACCGTTGCCGCGATGGCCAACAACCCCGAGAGCGCCACGGCCCCCAGCGTCACCCAGCGCATCATCCTGTTCTGGATCATCAGCGTGGCCGCTCCCCTCTGCGTGATCATCGCGCTGGTGATCGGTCAGCAGATCGGCGTGATCTACACCGACGCCGCCGGTCTGCAACGCCCGGTCCTGTGGATGGCCATCGCCGCACTCGCCTTCGGTTCGATCGGTCTCGTGCGCGTGGTGTCCGCCATCGCCGACCCCATCAAGCAGCTCCGGTTCGCCCAGGCCGAGGTGCGTGAAGGAAACCTCGACACCTCCGTGCGCATCTACGACGGCAGCGACCTCGGTCTCCTGCAAGCGGGATTCAACGAGATGGTGGCCGATGTGCGTGAGCGCCAACAGCTCCGCAACCTGTTCGGCCGCTACGTCGGCGAAGACGTGGCGCGCCGTGCCATCGAGATCGGCACCGAACTCGGCGGCGAAGAACGCTACGTCGGGGTGCTGTTCGTCGACATCGTCGGATCTACCCGACTGGCCGTCAACCGGCCGCCCCGCGACGTCGTCAATCTGCTCAACGAGTTCTTCCGGGTGATCGTCGACGTCGTCGGCCGCCACGGAGGCTTCGTCAACAAGTTCCAGGGCGACGCCGCCCTCGCGATCTTCGGCGCCCCCTTGGATCAAGAGGACTTCGCCGGCCACGCGCTGGCCGCGGCCCGGACGCTGCGTCAGGAACTGGACACCGCACTGGGCGACACCGATGTGGGTATCGGCGTATCGGCAGGTAAGGCGATCGCCGGACACATCGGTTCGCAACAACGACTCGAGTACACCGTCATCGGCGACCCGGTAAACGAGGCGGCCCGGCTCACCGACCTGGCGAAATTCGAGCCGAGTCGCGTGCTCGGTTCGGCCCGCGCCGTATACCTGGCGTCGTCAGAGGAAGCCGAGCACTGGGACATCGGCGAGGGTGTCGAACTACGTGGGCGGGGCATCGAGACACGTTTGGCGAGGCCGAAATACGAGGTCGAGGTCTAGCTCCACCAGCATCGTCCCCGTCAGCCGGGGCGGAGGGACATACACCCTCAGCCGTTGTCGACGGGGACGATCGTGGTGCTAGTCCGCCTTCTTCTTGGCAGCAGCCTTCTTCGCCGGAGCTTTCTTCGCAGCTGTCTTCTTGGCGGTGGTCTTCTTCGCCGTTGTCTTCTTGGCAGCGGTCTTCTTTGCCGGAGCCTTCTTGGACGCCTTCTTGGCCGACTTCTTCGCCGGGCCACGAGCACGCCTGTCCGCCAGCAACTCCGACGCACGCTCGTCGGTGATCGACGCGACGTCATCGTCTTTTCGCAGGCTCGCGTTGGTCTCGCCATCGGTGACGTACGGACCGAAACGGCCGTCCTTGATCACCATCGGCTGCTCGGATACCGGGTCTTTGCCCAGCTCACGCAGCGGAGGAGCAGCTGCTGCCCGACCGCGGCGCTTGGGTTCGGAGTAGATCTTCAACGCCTCGTCCAAAGTGATGTCGAAGATCTGGTCCTCGGATGTCAACGAACGAGAATCGGTGCCGCGCTTCAGATATGGCCCATAGCGACCGTTCTGTGCGGTGATCTCCTGGCCTTCGGCATCCTGCCCGACAACCCGTGGCAACGACAGCAACTTCAACGCGTCATCGAGAGTGACCGAGCCGATCTCCATCGATTTGAACAGCGATCCGGTGCGCGGTTTGGGGCCGGCCTTCTTGGCTGCCTTCTTCGCGGTCTTCTTGGCGGTCGCCTTCTTGGTGGCGGTTGCGGTGCCGCCGCCGCCCGTCGGTGCGTCGAGCGGGGTCGCGCCGTCGTCGAGCGGGGTGGGTGCAGGCGGAGGAGTCAGCGCCGGGACCGAATTCCCGTCGTCGCCTTCGTCTTCCGGATCCGGGAGGATCTCGGTCACGTACGGACCGAAACGTCCTTCCTTGGCGACGATCTCGTGACCGGTCAGAGGATCGACACCCAGGGTGCGACCTTCTTGCGGTGTGCTGAAAAGCTTTTCGGCCAATTCCAGCGTGAGCTCGTCGGGCGTGATGTCGTCGGGCAGGTTGGCGCGCTGCGACTCCGGCTCGCCACCACCTTCAGGGGTGACCGTGCGCTCGAGATACGGACCGAACCGACCGACCCGCACGTACACCGGGCGACCCTGTTCGTCGTCGAACAACCGGATCGAGTTGACCTCACGGGCATCGATCTCTTCGAGGTTCACACCGACGAGCTTCTTGAGCCCGGTACCCGCCTGCCCTTCTGCGCCCTCTTGCCCGTAGTAGAAACGGGTCAGCCAGGCGGTGCGATTCTCTGCGCCCTGCGCGATCTGGTCGAGGTCGTCTTCGAGGGTGGCCGTGAAGTCGTAGTCGACAAGGCGTTTGAAGTACGCCTCGAGCAGTCCGACCACCGCGAACGCGATCCAGGACGGCACGAGGGCCGAACCCTTCTTGTGCACGTACCCGCGGTCCTGGATGGTGCCGATGATCGATGCGTACGTCGACGGACGTCCGATCCCCAACTCCTCCAACGTCTTCACCAAAGAGGCTTCGGTGTATCGGGCGGGTGGGTTGGTGGTGTGCCCGTCGGGACGCAGCTCGGTTGCGGTCAGCGACTGACCTTCGACGAGATTCGGCAGGCGACTCTCCGCGTCGTCCGCGGTGCCGCCGGCCTGCTCGTCCACCGTCTCCACATAGGCCGACAAGAAGCCCGGGAAGGTGATGGTGCGACCGGACGCAGCGAAGGTACAGGTCTCCCCCGTTTGAGCCTTACCACTGATCCGCAGACTCATCGTGGTGCCGCGTGCGTCGGCCATCTGCGAAGCGACCGTGCGCTGCCAGATCAGCTCGTACAACCGGAACTCGTCGGTTTGCAGTGCCGAGGCGACCTGACCCGGCGTCCGGAAGGACTCGCCCGCCGGCCGGATGGCCTCGTGCGCCTCCTGCGCGTTCTTCACCTTGCGGGTGTACTGCCGCGGCGTCGGATGGACGAAGTTGGCCCCATAGAGATCACGGGCCTGGTTACGGGCGGCTGTGATGGCCGACTCGGACAGCGTGGTCGAGTCGGTACGCATGTAGGTGATGTAGCCGTTCTCGTACAGCCGTTGTGCCACCCGCATGGTGCGGTCGGAGGTGAACCGGAGTTTGCGGCCGGCCTCCTGCTGCAGGGTCGACGTCATGAACGGTGCGTACGGGCGGCGCGTGTAGGGCTTCTCCTCCACCGACGAGACCGTCATCGCGGCGCCTTGGAGCCCTGACGCGAGCGACACGGCGCGCGACTCGTCGAGCACCGTTACCCCGTCGGCCTTCTTCAGCGCGCCGGCCGAGTCGAAGTCGCGGCCACTGGCCACGCGGTCGCCATCGACACTGACGAGCCTGGCGCCGAAGCTGCGGGGTGTCGCTTCCGCGCCGGCGTCGAGCGTGGCGGCGATGTCCCAGTACGTAGCCGACCGGAACGCCATCCGCTCGCGTTCGCGCTCGACGATGATGCGAGTGGCCACCGACTGCACACGGCCTGCCGAGAGCTTCGGCATGACCTTCTTCCACAGCACCGGCGACACCTCGTAGCCGTACAGGCGGTCGAGAATGCGTCGGGTCTCCTGGGCGTCGACCAGGTCTTCGTCGAGGTCACGGGGGTTCTCGGCGGCAGCCCTGATGGCCGATTCGGTGATCTCGTGGAAGACCATCCGCTTGACCGGGACCTTGGGCTTGAGGGTCTCCAAGAGGTGCCAGGCGATGGCCTCACCCTCCCGGTCACCGTCTGTTGCGAGATAGAGCTCGTCGACGTCCTTGAGCAGCGACTTAAGCTCGGTGACGGTGGACTTCTTGTCCGGCGAGACCACGTAGAGGGGCTCGAAGTCGTGCTCGACGTCGACACCGAGTCGCGCCCAGGGCTGACCCTTGTACTTGGCGGGCACGTCCGCGGCGCCGCGTGGGAGGTCCCGGATGTGTCCGCGGGACGACTCCACCACGTAGTTGTTGCCGAGATAAGAGGAGATCTTGCGGGCCTTGGTCGGAGACTCGACGATCACGAGCCGGCGCACGACACCGCCAGTCCCGCGGGCTGTTGTACCTGAATCCGCCACCGTCTTTGCCTGCACCTTTCCCTGGGCCTTCTGGCCCGTTTGTACCTTATGTATAGCGCTACTGACACACCTCTACCTGATCTGCCACCCGCGAAACCGGTCGGGGCCCGGTGTTCGGACCCCCCTCGGACAGGGTGTCGTCGCAGTTCAGCGATCGATCGACGCGCTCGTCAAATGAATGGCCAGCATGCGGCCGCCCCGGGGATGTCCGGAGCCTCACCCACTGATTCGATCAGACGCGTCAAGCGGCGTTTGCCCGCGATCCGCAGGGCGGGGGCGGCGCCCCGCGTGCCCACCAGCGTCGGCGCCACCCCTGCGCGCATCACAGCGGTGGCCAGAGCCCCATGGGACTCAGGGGTGTGTGGGTCGAGTCCCAACAGGTAGCGGTCGACGTCGCGCTGCCCGGCAGCGATCACCCACAGTCGCAACGCTCGGGGGCTCGGCACCCACGTTGCGGGCATCGTCTTGATCGCGCCTTTTGTCCAGGCGCGATGGAGCGGCTCGAGAGCCCAGGTGGTGGCGGTACCCACGAGCGGCGAACCCTCTGACGACACCGAGACCTCGGGAGTCAGTCCGCACCGTTCCATCTCGTCTGCCAGTGCTTGGGCCCGCCAGTCGTCGGCCACGACCACCGAGACGCGTGCGCCGCGAGATCCGATCGTGGTCTGTCCGGCCGACGCCAACAGACCGGCGAGATCGTCCACAGACGGTTCGTCGGTCTCCGCGGAGAACATGGACAGCTGACCCACGATGAAACCGTACGGTATGCGGGCCGGAAAACGGCTCACCCCCGGACACCGGAATGCGGCGACCGGGGGTGAGATCGTCGAGCACCGAAAGAAATGCCCGAATCAAACGGAGGTTCCTCGCGTGGTGCGAAGGTCCTCGGGGAGTGACCTACAGCGCGCGAACGCCGGTGGCCTGTGGGCCCTTGGTGCCCTGACCGACCTCGAACTCGACCCGCTGGTTCTCCTCGAGGGTGCGGAATCCGTTCCCCTGGATCTCCGAGTAGTGGACAAACACGTCGTCCGGTCCATCATCAGGCGCGATGAAGCCGAAGCCCTTCTCCGCGTTGAACCACTTCACAGTCCCCTGTGCCATCTTGCATTCCTTTTCTTCACCCGGGTGCGGCGGGGAGTTACCCCGCCGGGCCGGTTCCGACCGCCATACCTACTGGCGCCGCTCGCGGGACGAACCCGCGCACCAACCTTCAGTACCACGCTCGCAACACGATCCCGAGAGATCGGCCAAATGCTTGAACCGCCCCCCAGAAGCTGCGACCGAGATCAGTCAATCATGTTCCGGGCGTGCACAACAGTCGAGAGTTCATTCTGATTCCAAACGTGGCCACAACCGTGATTGTCGGCAGCAATCGGTACGATTACGACGTGGTGAACTGGCTTTATGAGTAGCGATGATTTCGGCTCCGCGTTACTGGCGCGGACATTGGCCGGAATCTCCCCTGATGAATCGCCACTCACTCACAAGTCGGTAATTCCCAGCCGGACAGCATCTTTCGCCGAGTGGCCGAACTGGGTCGCCGGTCCGGTTAGGGATGCGCTTGAGGAGGCGGGTGTTCGCAGGCCGTGGTCGCACCAGGTGGCGGCCGCCGAACACGCCTGGGCCGGTCGACATGTGGTGCTTTCCACGGGTACCGCGTCCGGTAAATCGCTCGCCTATCAGGTACCCATCTTGAGCAGGATGCTCGCCGACCCGCGGGCCACCGCGCTCTACCTCGCGCCCACCAAAGCGCTCGGTGCAGACCAGCTCCGCTCCGTCAGCTCGCTCTTGGCTGGGCGCAAGGAGTTCCTGCACCTACAGCCCTGCGCGTACGACGGAGACACCGAACCCGCGGTCCGGCAATGGGCACGCGAACATTCAAGGTGGATCTTCACCAACCCCGACATGCTGCACATCGGGATACTCGGCTCCCACGGGCGATGGCGACATTTCCTGCGCGGTCTGCAATTCATCGTCGTCGACGAATGTCACCACTACCGCGGCGTATTCGGGTCACACACCGCTCTGGTGTTGCGGCGTCTGCTGCGACTGGCACGCGCGGTCGGAGCCGATCCGGTGGTGATCGGGGCCAGCGCCACCTCGGGAACGCCGGGCGCGGCTCTGAGCAGACTCGTCGGCGCCCCCTGCGAGGAGATCACCGAAGACGGGTCGCCTCACGGTGCTCGCACCGTCGCCTTGTGGGAACCCGGTTTCGTACCCGAGATGACCGGTGAGAACGGTGCGCCGGTGCGTAAGCAGGCCGGCGCCGAAGCCGCCCGAATACTCGCCGACCTGGTACTCGAAGGCGCGCGGACGCTCTGTTTTGTACGCAGCCGCCGAGGAGTGGAGCTGGCCGCTCTCTCGGCCAAACGCATTCTCGACGAGGTCGACTCGGAGTTGTCGTCGCGGGTGGCCGCGTACCGCGCCGGTTACCTCGCCGACGACCGCAGAGTGCTCGAGCGCGACCTCGCCGACGGTCGACTGCTGGGGGTCGCGACCACCAACGCGCTGGAGCTCGGCGTCGACATCAGTGGTCTCGATGCCATTGTGGTGGCGGGTTTTCCGGGCACTGTCGCGTCGTTCTGGCAGCAGGCCGGCCGCGCCGGTCGCCGCGGTGAGGGTTCACTGGTGGTGCTCGTCGCCCGCGACGACCCCCTCGACACCTATCTGGTGAACCATCCGGAAGCGTTGCTGGACAAGCCCGTCGAGGCAACGGTCACCGACCCCACCAACCCATATGTACTCGGTCCTCAATTGCTCTGCGCGGCAGCGGAGATGCCGCTGAAGGAGACGGAGGTGGACGCATTCGGCGCACGGGAGCTGCTCGAGGACCTCGCCCGGCAGGGGCTCATCCGTCGCCGGAAGGCCGGCTGGTACGTCGCGGCGGGTGTAGATCCTCATGGCGCCGTGGATATCCGGGGCGGTATCGGCGGCCAGGTGATGATCGTCGACGAGACCAGCGCCCAACTGCTGGGCACCGTGGACACCGGCCGGGCCATGTCCACCGTCCACCCTGGCGCCGTCCACATCCATCAGGGTGAGAGCTACGTCGTCGACGAACTCGACCTCGAGGACGGGCTGGCTCTGGTCCACCCAGAAGAACCGGACTGGACCACCAGCGCCCGCGAGACGACAGTCGTGGAGATCACCGAGGTGATGCAGGAACAGCGGCACGGGCCGTTGAAGGTCTCCCTTGTCCGTGTCGACGTCACCCATCAGGTGGTCGGTTACCTCCGTAAGTTGCTCACCGGTGAGGTCCTGGACTCGGTGGAGTTGGACATGCCGCCGCAGACGCTGTCGACGCGGGCGGTGATGTACACGATCGAGCCCGAGGCACTCGAGGCGATCGGGATCGCCGAGGTGGACTTCCCCGGTGCGTTACACGCCGCCGAGCATGCAGCGATCGGCCTTCTCCCACTGGTGGCCACCTGCGATCGATGGGACATCGGCGGGCTGTCGACCAACCTGCACCCCGACACGGGGTTACCCACCGTGTTCGTCTACGACGGGTATCCCGGCGGCGCCGGGTTCGCCGACCGCGGACACGAGGCGTTCGGGATCTGGATCAAAGCGACCCGGGATGCGGTGTCGGACTGCGGTTGCGAGGCGGGCTGCCCCTCGTGTGTCCAGTCACCCAAGTGCGGTAACGGCAATGACCCGCTCGACAAGGCGGCTGCCGTTCGTGTTCTCGACCTGATCCTGCGGGAGTTGCCGGGCAGCTGAGGCCATGTTTCGGGTTTCGCGTTGTCGGTGTCGCGGAGCCGCGCGGCTCCCGCGCCAGATTGTGTCGACCATCTGACTGAAATAGCTTTGATTTGCGGGGATGAGACAAGGATTCGGGTTCTTTACGGCCTTGTTTGGGCTTACCGTTGGATATCCAAACTCGTTGAAGGATTCGGCAGAAGGATTGACGATGTCTCAGAGCCCCGGGCAGCCCGACCCGTACGAACAGACGCGGTTCAGTCCGACGTCCACACCACCGCCCAGTGGTCCGCCGCAGGGGTATTCGCAGCCGGGCGGCCAGCAGGGTGGTCAGCCGGGCGGCCACTCCCAGGGCCAGTACGGGCAGCAGCCGCAGTATGGACAACCGCAATACAGTCAGCCGCAGGGTCAGCAACCGCAGTACGGCCAGCAGTACGGCCAACAGCCCTCGAGTGCGCAGCAGTATGGCCAGCAGCCCTCGAATGCTCAACCCCAGAACGCTCAGCAGTACGGGCAGCAACCGCAATACTCGCAGGCTGGGCAGAGCCCGTACCAAGCCGGCCAGAACCCCTATGGCGGTAGCCCTTACGGCGCGGGACCCTACGACGCGGCGGCCACCGGACCGACCACGCTGTCGAAAGCGGTCAAGATCATCGGCGGGGTGATCGCGGCGCTCGGCCTGCTGACCGTGATCGCGGCGTTCTTGCCCTGGGTCACCGGCATCGTGGAGGTCAATGGCCTCGGCGACTCCGACTACGGCGTCAAAGACGGGATGATCACACTGGTCCTGGGACTGGTCGCGGCCATCTTCGGCGCGGTCTCCGCGCTGATCGCCAAGCGATCACCGCTGCACCTGGTCGCAGGCATCATCGCTCTGATCACCGGTCTATTGATCGTGCTCACCTCGCGATCGACATCGCCGACATCAGCGACTACAGCCCCCTCCTCGAAGTCGGTTTCGGCCTGTGGCTCACCCTCATCGCGGGTATCGGTCTGGTGATCGCCGGGATCGCGGGCATCGTCAAACGCAAGTAGCCACCCCTACTCGGCCGGGCCCGCGCGGGCAACCGCGCGGGCCTGCCGCTGTCCGAAGACACCCACCTTCACGCCCACGGTCACCGTCAGCACCACATCACTGCCGTCGACCGTGCACGACACGACACCCGCCGACATCCGACGAGTGATCACCTCAGCCCGGCCACACGGCTCGGCACCACCGAGCACCAACGCCTGCGCCGCGGCGAGCGCGCCGAGATCAGCAGCCGATTGCGCCTGATGCCGGGCCGAAACAGCCGCCCCCACATACACAACCAACACCACCAATCCCGCGAGCGCCGCCACCACACACGCCCCCACCACCGTCGCCGACCCGCGCTCATCGGCAACAACCCTCACGGGGCCGCACCCTCCGGCTCCACCGCTGCGACCGCATCAGCACCCACATCGAGCATCGGGAACAGCGGCACAGACGCACTCACCCGCGCCACCACCACATCACCCTCAGTCCGAATCTGCACCTGCGCACCCCGTGGACCGACCTGCGCGGCAACCTCTTCGGCCCGACCCGAATCACCCTGCGCCGCAATCCGCGCCGCCTCACGTGCGGCATCGATACACCGCACGTGAGCCGCCACCGCAACAATCCCCACCACCCCCATCACCACCGCAGCAACAATCGAGGCGATCGCAATCGCCGCCTCCACCGTCACCATCCCCCGCTCGTCAGACGCCAGACGAGCCCGGCCACGACGAATCATCCGACCGACGTCTGCAAGGCCTTGTCGATGATCCCCGTCAACGCCGACACGATGTTGTCGCCGGTGACAACGGTGTACAAAATGGCCCCAAACGCCGCGGCAGCGATCGTCCCGATCGCATACTCGGCGGTCGACATCCCGTCCTCGTCTGTCATCAGCAGCGCCGCGCGTGCCTGCGCTTCTCGAAAGATTTTGTTCATCATGGTTTCTCCCCCTTTTTCGTGCCGCGGTGATTCCGCGGCAAGTCTTCACAGCAATCCCCCGCCGAACACCGGCCCGGCCAATCCGATGACCACCGGCACGATGCCCAAACAGACAAAGGCCGGCAGAAAACACAGACCCAGCGGACCGCTGATAGCGACACCGGCGCGCTCGGCTGCCGCGGCCGCACGGTCTTGCGCTTCGGCCCGCTGACCGTCGGCCAACTCCCCGAGGCCACGTACCGGTGACGATCCGGCACGCGCCGAACGCCTCGCCATGGCAGCCAGAGCCTGGGCGGCCGGATCGGCGTCGTCGGGAACGGCCCACGCACGCAACGGGTCCGCGCCCAGCGAGAGGAGGTCGGCGGCCTCGGCAAGGGTTCTCCCAAGGGCCGGTGGCGCCGAGTCCGCCACCACGCGGGCCGCCGTACCAACCGGGAGTCCCGACCGCAGGCACACCGCGAACAGTTCATAGCTCGCCGCCGCGGCGAAGGGTTCATCGCCGCCCTTCTTCTTTCCCAGCCATCGCGGCTCCCGATCACGGGGTGTGCGAGCAGGCGGACCGACAACCCGATAGGTGCGCCAGACCGGACCTGGTATCAGCCACATTCCACCCGCCCCGGCCACGGCGGCGATCACCCACGGGGTCACAGGGCGGTCACCTTGCCCACGATCCTGCGCGACCACAGCAGGCCGCAACACACCAGAGCCACCCCGACCACCAGCAGCACGCCGCCGAGGCCACCACCGAGCAGCACCGACAGCGGAGCCGCCCCGATGGCCTGCCCCAACACGATCCCGAGGACGGGCAACAACGCGAGCACCAGTGCGGTGGCCTTCGCACCGGCCAGCGCCGCTCTGGTTCGCTCACGAAACCGGTTGCGAGCCATGAGGTCCGACCGCACGGACGTCAGGAGTTCGGCCATCGGCAATCCGTACTGCTCCGCCGTGCGCCACGCCACCGCGACCCTGCGCCACGACTCGCGCTGATTGCTTTCAACCTGCTCGATGCCATCGGCGACATCACCCCCGAGAGCGGCCCGACCGGCCATCATCTGCAACATCTCGAAGGTCGCCGCACGATCGACACAGTCCTGCGCGGCCTGCCGGCACGCATGAGCGGGGTGGGCACCGACCCGAAGCTCGGCGATCATGACCTCGAGCGCTGCCAGCAGCCGGGCCATCTCGGCTGCCGCGTCGCTCTCCCGTCGTCGCACCACCACCGCCAGGTACGTCATCGCCGAGGCCATGCCGGCTGCGAGTGCGGCTGCCGGGCCGAATACCGCCAATGCCACCACCGGTGCCGCACCGGTGAAACACGCTGCAGGATCCCCGATTCTTCGACGGGGAGGGCGGGCTGACCCGGCCAGCTCGGTTGCGCGCAGATGCTGCGGGGTACGAGGCCACATCAGCAGAGCGACCGCAAAAGCCGCGACGACGGCGCTCACCGGTGCAGCCTCGAGTTCAGGAGATCGGCGAGATCCGTTGCCGCTTCTGCGAATCCGTCATCTCGATCCCAGACCGACTCGATCTTCACGAGGCCGTCGTCGCCGCGGCGGACCATGCCGATCTCGGCAACGCCCCGGGCACCCGAGGCGTCGCGGAAGACGCCGATCACGACGGAGATGGCTGCTGCCAGCTGACTGTGTAACGCCGGTCGGTCCATGCCACCGAGCGCGGCAAGCGCCTCCATCCGCGCGGGTACCTCCGCAGTGGAGTTCGCGTGCAGTGTTCCCGCGCCACCGTCGTGTCCTGTGTTCATCGCTGTGAGGAGGTCGACCACCTCGGCGCCGCGGACCTCGCCGACAACAATGCGATCGGGGCGCATGCGCAACGCCTGGCGAACCAGCGCGCGTACCGGAACCTCCCCCGCACCTTCGACATTGGGCGTACGGGCCACCAGCCGCACCACATGAGGATGGCGCGGGGCGAGTTCGACCGCGTCCTCGACGCACAGAATGCGCTCGGCCGGATCAACTCGGCCGAGCAGAGCCGACAGCAGGGTTGTCTTTCCCGCACCGGTCCCCCCGACAACCAGGAAGGCCAGTCGGGCGTCGATGATCGCCTCCAGAAGAGTCGCCGCCTCCGCGGCGATCGCACCCGCCGCGACCAACGCGTCGAGGTTCTGCGTGGCCGGCCGGAGAACTCGCAGCGACAGACACGTGCCGTCGACGGCGATGGGCGGGATGACCGCGTGCAGGCGCACGTTGTAACCCCGCCTGCCGACATCGGTGAGTTGCCCGTCCACCCAAGGCTGCGCGTCGTCGAGGCGTTTGCCCGCGGCGAGCGCCAGCCGCATGGCCAGTCGCCGGACGGCATCGTCGTCCTCGAACTCGATCGTCGACGGCTGCAGCCCGTGGCCCTGGTCGACCCACACCTGTTTCGGGCCGACCACCAGGATGTCGTTGACCGTCGGTCCTGCCAGCAAGGTCTCGAGCCTTCCGGCGCCCACCAATTCGGTTTGCAGGAACCGCAGGGCGTCAAGGAGATCGGTGTCGCCGAGGACCCCACCGGCTTCTTCCCGGACCACCGCGGCCATCACCTCGGGGGTCGGGTCTTGTGAGGTCGCGGCCAGCCGTTCCCGGACACGGGTCAGCAGAGCCGCTCGAGTGGTGCCGGCTGCATCGGTCCGAGTGGTCATCTCCGCCCCCGACGTGAGTCGACGCCACGCTGGAGGACGGCTTCCGCGGTCCGCCGCAGCGGTGATCGCCGACCGAGTACAAGTCCGCCGGACTCGAGCTGCCAAGGGACTTTCGGGTCCGACCGCGTCGCGGCGAGCAACGGGAGACCGATCACCTCGGCCACCTGCCGGGCCCGCAGACCTCCCGGGGCAGGGCCACGGACCACCACTTCCAGTCGCCCGCTGCGTGAGCCCATCCGTCGCGCCACCTCCCGGGTGGCCGCGCACGACCGGATGGTCGCCGAGCAGACGACCACAACGACGTCGGCCGCCTCCACCACGGCCGCCGCCAGCTCGTCATCTCGCCGGGGCAGGTCGGCGACCACCACATCGCCGTGTGTACGGCAGGCGTCGATCGCGGCGAGCGCCGTCTCGGGACGCACACGCTGCGCGGATCCTCGGCGGCTGGTCAGGACGGCCAGGCCGCCGCGCGCGTGGGGCAGGGCGGCATGGAGTGAGTCGGCTGCCACCTGGCCGCTTTCCAGGGTCAATTCCTGCCATCGAAGGCCGCGTTGGTCCTCGATGCCGAGCATCAGGTCCTGGCCTCCCCCCAGATCGTCCAGATCCAGGAGTATTGCGTCGGCACCCTGCTCGGTGGCCAGCAACCCGACGGCCGCCGCCAAGGTCGACGCTCCGGCGCCGCCGTGCCCGGCCAGCAGAGCGACCGCAACTCCGGAAGGGCCGGTGGGTGTGCGGATGCGCGAGAGGGCGGAGACGACGGCGTGCTCGTCGTCGGGCAGGACGAATCCGTCCTCGGCCCCGAGAGCCAGCGCCGTGCGCCACATGTCCGGTCCACTGCCCGTCAGCCCGACCACCATGACGCCGGGTCGGCGGGGAAGGCCGGCCGACAAGGTGGCGTCCACGGTGGTCGCGTCGACGAGCACCGCGGTGGCCTCGGACCACTCCCGACGACAACGATCAGGTGCCGCACGCCACACGTGATATCCGGAAGCTGCTGCGACACGCGCAACGTCATCGGCGACCTCGGACGAGACCATGACGAGCACGCTGGGTGATTCGGGCATGGACTCAGCATCGGGTACGGCACCGACCGGAGAACCTGCCCGAACCCTCCATCTGTGGATGGCCGACGGTCTGTGGACAACCCGATCCGTCAGCCGATCGAGCAGGCACCACACGCCACACAGAACAGCAGGTCAGAGGGGTAAATGCAGGGGAATGATCGTGTGGGTCAGATGACCGACATACCCCGGAAATGGGGACGACCCCGGCCAGGGGGGAGGAGGCCAGGGTCGTCGCGTTCAGCCCCGGGGGGTCGGGCTGAAAGCCCCGGATCAGGTCCGGGTAATGACGACTATACACAAAAACTCCCGATTGATTGCAACTTCAACCATTTGTTTTTCGTCATATCGATCCGGCATCGTTAACGACCTCTGCTGTAGTCCGAACCGATGAATCTGCGCCCGGAATGGACGGCCGACGTACCCTCGACACGTGACTTATTCCTGGCCCGCGGACGGTGGTCCGGAATCCACTTCCGGTCTGCGGATCGCCGCCTTCTTCGACCTCGACAAGACCATCATCGCGAAGTCGAGTTCGCTGGCGTTCTCTCGGCCGTTCTTCGACCAGGGGCTGATCAACCGTCGCTCGGTACTCAAGTCGTCGTACGCCCAATTCATGTTCTTGCTGTCGGCCGCCGACCACGATCAGGTGGAGCGGATGCGCAAACACGTCACCGAGATGTGTACGGGGTGGGACGTGGATCAGGTGTCGTCGATCGTCCGCGAGACGCTGCACGACATCGTCAACCCCTTGGTTTTTGCCGAAGCCGCGGACCTCATCGCCGGCCACAAGGCCCGGGGTCACGAGGTCGTGATCGTGTCCGCCTCGGGAGCCGAGATAGTCGAACCGATCGGCGAGATGCTGGGCGCCGACTATTCGATGGCCAGCCGGATGAAGGTGATCGACGGCAAGTATGCGGGCGAGGTCGAGTTCTACTGTTACGGCGAGGAGAAGGCCGCGGCGATGAACGAGATCGCAGAGTCCGTCGGCTACGACCTCTCCCAGTGCTTCGCCTACTCGGACTCGATCACCGACCTGCCGATGCTGCATGCGGTCGGCCATCCCACCGTCATCAACCCCGACCGTGCGCTGCGGAAGCAGGCCACCGCTCTCGGCTGGCCGATGTTGTCGTTCACCAAGCCCATCTCGATCCGCGATCGGCTGCCCAACACACCGTCTCCCACCGTGACCGCTTCGGCGGCAGTCGGTTTGGGCGCGGTGGTCGCCGGCGCCCTCACCTATTCGATCCTCGCCCGCAAGCGCCACTGACGCGCGACGCACCTGAGCCCACCGCAAACACGAAAAAACGTTTCCGCCCAACGGGAAATGTCAATCTCGAATTGATGTGCCCGAGGTCTTGATGTGACCGCGGTCACGGTGTAGAAAGTAGTTACGGAAAGCGCGGAAAGCCAAGTTCGGGCCGGAAGAGAAGGATCGGACTCCTGACCGCGCACTCCCAGCACGGATACCGAGCACCCACGCGCAGCACGCCGCGGGAGGCACCAGGTTGCGGGCCTGCGAGATCCGGCGTCGAGTTCAAGTGAGTTCCTTTGGGTGGGAACGGCTTCGAAGCGGCGGCGGAACACTACGCCTAGGTCATCCCACACAACCACCAAAGCACGCTTGGTAACTCGGATCCGTGCTAGCGGGCGGCGATCGGAACGCAGAGGCGAACCGGTACGCCGCCCGCAGCGCGTTCGGAGCAGGTCAGCGCGTTCAGAGTAGGTCGACGACGCTCATCGCGCGGCTTCGGCAATCGACTTCGCCTCTGCGGCACCGGCTTCGAGGGCATCACAGCACAGCAGTACCCATTCCCGGATACGGTCGGGGTCTCCGGAACCGAAGGCGGTCGAACTGTCGCGGTACTCGCGCACGCGCTGGAACCACGTCACCTCGGGCACGCCCAGGTTGTGTGGATCGAGTCCGCTGCTGGTGCAGACGAGCCGCGACGCCGCGCGTGCAACGATCCCGTTCGCGTACGTGAAGGGTTCGAGGGAGAGCAGTTCTGCATGCACCACCGCCGCCACGATGGGGGCGGGTGCTCTTGTCGCGCCGGTGATGAGCTGGGCGAGCAAGGCCAGACGCTGGCCGAGGTCGCGGTCCGCGCGGGGACGGCCCAACAGTTGCGGATCGTCGGTGAGGTCGTTCGCGGCGAGAACGTGCAGTCGCGCCAACGTCTGCAACGGAGCACGCGTCCAGGTCGACACGAACTGCGGAAGTGATTCGCCGTCGAGCGCCTGGGCCACCCGCATGGCACCCGAGAGCACGGGATCATCGAAGTCGCCGTCGCGCACCAGATCGACGCTTCCACCGTCGATGGCAGCGGACGACCGTCCGGCCCGCCACGACGCCTCCGTTGCCGTCTTCTCCCACCCGCGCAGGTTCACCGGATGCCGGTGGGCAGCGGCCAGGGCATCACGCGCTCGGTCGGCTGCCTCGATCACGCCGGGCAATTCGAGTATCGGGGCCAAGGGGTCGGTCACGAGAGGCCAGCGTACTGGGCCGAGATGGCGTGCCCGGCCGGGATGCGGCGGCGAGAGCAGACGGCCGGGGAGTCAGATCAATTCCAGGACGTGGCCGGCGGCGCGCGCTTTCACCACGGCTTCATGACGGGTACGGGCACCGAGACGAACCATGGCGGCGCGGAGGTAGGTCTTGACGGTGTCGACGGTGAGGCCGAGTCGATCGGCGACCACCCTGTTGCCGAAACCCATCGCGACCAGCGACAGCACCTGTAGCTGGCGTGGCGTGAGTGCGATCGTCGGCTCGACCCCGGACCGGTCGACACTGGTGATCTGATCGACGAGTCGGCCGATCCGGCGTCTGGTCTGCTCATCCTCGGCACCTGTGGCGATGTCGCGGAGCTCGTGGATCCAGTCGGGGATCGGCCGCTGAGCCTGCTCGCGTGCTGCGATCGCGGCGACCCGGCGGTCCACCTCGTCGCGGATCCGCAGTTCGGTGCCGATCCGGCCGGCCTCGAGCGAGAGCGCATCCATCGCGTGCTCGCCGAGAAGTCCTCCGCCACCGCGCCAGCCGCCGTACAACAGCCCTCTGACCGCGCCGTCGACGACAATGGGGGCCGCAGCGAGGTCGGTGATGCCCTCACCGAGGATCTGGTCGTCGAAGTCATGGGTGATCTCGCTGGCCGACCCGTAATCCCGAACCATCTTGGCCCGCTTGTTCAGCCAGGTCAGCCCACCGAGCCCACGTTCGGGGGTGACCGTGATGGTTCGCAGGGCAGCAGTCTGGTGACCCACCGACTCGGTGACCTGAATGACGTCCCGATCGCGCAGACCTGCGAAGACCACAGGGATACCGGCTGTCTTACGTAGACGCGCACTCGTGGCACGCACCAGTTCACGATCACTGGGGCGGAGCACGCTGTTGTCTGGACTCATCTGCACTATCCACTTTCGGGGCTATTGCCTCCGATGATGCCGCAACCATCATGTGGTGTACAACACAGCGACCGCGCGTCTGTGACGGGACCGAGCACAGCGGCACGTGAATCGGTGTCCGGATCGGACTCGCCCCACGCAGGTCGGGCAGCCAGTACGAAAGGTCAGAAAATGAGTGAAGGAACCGCGCAAGCGGCGTACCCCCCACCCCCGGCGTTTGTCGAGCAGGCCAACGCCGGACCTGAATTGGCCGAGGCAGCCGAGGCCGACAGGCTCGCGTTCTGGGCCGAACAGGCCCGCCGACTGCACTGGGACACCGACTTCACCGACGTCCTCGACTGGTCCGGCGCACCGTTCGCCAAGTGGTTTGTCGGCGGCAAACTCAACGTCGCATACAACTGCGTCGACCGTCATGTCCTCGAGGGCAACGGCGACAGGGTGGCGATCCACTGGGTCGGCGAGCCGGGCGACTCCCGCGACCTCACCTACAGCCAGTTGCTCGCCGAGGTGAGCCAGGCCGCGAACTACTTCGTGGAGATCGGCCTGGTCGCCGGCGATCGCGTGGCCATCTACATGCCGATGGTCCCCGAGGCCATCGTCACGATGCTCGCCTGCGCACGTCTGGGACTCACACATTCTGTTGTCTTCGCCGGTTTCTCGGCCGGCGCACTACGGTCGCGGGTCGATGACGCCGAGGCGAAGTTGGTCGTCACCACCGACGGCCAGTACCGCCGCGGCAAGCCCGCGCCGCTCAAGGCCGCGGTCGACGAGGCACTCGGCAGCGGGGACGACTCAGCGAAATCCGTCGAGCACGTCCTGGTGGTCAATCGCACCGACTCCGACATCGACTGGGTCCAGGGCCGGGACGTCTGGTGGCACGAGACCGTCGCCAAGGCCGAGAACGTGCACACGGCAGTGGCGCACGACGCCGAGCATCCGCTGTTCCTGCTCTACACGTCAGGAACCACGGGCAAGCCCAAGGGCATCGTCCACTCCTCTGGCGGCTATCTCACGCAGGTGAGCTACACGTTCCACAACGTCTTCGACCACAAGCCGGGCAAGGACGTCTTCTGGTGTGGCGCCGACATCGGCTGGGTGACCGGACACAGCTACCTCGTCTACGGACCGCTCTCCAACGGCGCGACCGAGGTGGTCTACGAGGGAACCCCCAACTCCCCCACCGAACATCGCCATTTCGAGATCATCGAGCAGTACAAGGTCACCACCTACTACATCGCCCCGACGCTGATCCGGACCTTCATGAAGTGGGGCCGGGAGATTCCTGACGCCCACGACCTGAGCTCGCTGCGCCTGCTCGGCAGCGTGGGCGAGCCCATCAACCCGGAGGCCTGGCGCTGGTACCACGAGGTGATCGGCGGCGAGCGGTGCCCGATCGTCGACACCTGGTGGCAGACCGAGACCGGCGCGATCATGATCTCTCCCCTGCCCGGCATCACCTCGACCAAGCCGGGTTCGGCGATGGCCCCGCTGCCCGGCATCAGCGCGAACATCGTCGATGACAACGGCGAACCGGTCGGCGCGGGTGAACAGGGCTTCCTCGTGCTCGACAAGCCGTGGCCGTCGATGCTGCGTGGTATCTGGGGTGACGAGGAGCGTTTCCGCGACACCTACTGGTCGCGATTCGCCGAGCAGGGTTGGTATTTCGCAGGCGACGGCGCGCGTTACGACGACGACCACGCCCTCTGGGTCCTGGGCCGGATCGACGATGTCATGAACATCTCCGGACACCGGATCTCCACCGCCGAGGTCGAATCCGCGCTCGTCGGACACCACAGCATCGCTGAGGCCGCCGTCATCGGCGCCGCCGACGCCACCACCGGCCAGGGCATCGTCGCGTTCGTGATCTTGCGGCAGGGCCAGGAGGACACCGGCGACCAACTGGTCAAGGAACTCAAAGACCAGGTGTCCAAGGACATCTCGCCGATCGCCAAGCCACGCGAGATCTACGTGGTGCCAGAACTGCCCAAGACCCGCTCCGGCAAGATCATGCGACGGCTGCTCAAGGACGTCGCCGAGGGACGCGAACTCGGCGACACCTCGACACTGGTCGACCCGTCGGTGTTCGACAACATCCGGCGCCGCAAGGCCGACTGAACCCCGAGGGGCACCGGGTGGTGGCTGCTGTCAGCTCAGCTTCGAGAAGTGCTTGACGGTATCGGTTTCCAGGGTTGCGAACGTCTTCTGCGTGATGGGCAACGCGAACCTGGAGGTCTTTGCCATCACCCCACCCATCTCGATGGCGAACGACCATGTGAAGCGGCAGCCACCTCCCGACGGCTCCACTTCACTCAACTCACCGAAGCGACGAAGACTGGGCACATTGGACTGCTCCACGTAAAACGCGTTGCGGTAGGTGCCCGCCTCACGGTCTTCGTCCCAGCAGAAGAACCTCTCCGACAGTTGCGCGTACCCGGGTGCCAACTGGGCCTACGGGTTGTCCCCACGCCGTAGGGCGCCGGGGAGGTGAACGTGATCGACTTGATCACCCGGCACCAGTCGAGGGTGTTCTGCCTGGTCAGCTCAGCCCACGCCCGCTCAGGAGGCACCGGGAGGTTGACGCTGAATCGGTGGGTGATCGGGGCGGTCTGAAAAAAGTCCAGCTCGAACGGTTCCATTGGGTAGGTCGGCATACCAGTCCTTCGTGATCGGGGGTCGGTGGTGTCACCCGATCGACCGGACGGCCCCCGGGTACACCACCCGACAGTTAACGCGTGCACCACCCGACAGTTAACGCATCTAAGGCGCCTCGCGCCCGTAGAAAGGTCCGATGAACCTGCAATCGGGTCGGGCATGGCAACATAAGGCCTACTAACCCCGGCGATGCAGAGATGAACGTCCGGGATGGACTCGGGCGTGGTGTCCGAGGATGGAGGAGTTGCAGTGACGCTGGACGACCGCCCTTCGGGAGATGTTCCGCCGAACGTCTCGTCGATTCCGTTGTCCGACCCCAATGTGCGCCCCGGCGGCGACCCGAGTGTCGGTGGTCTGGTCAAGGACGCCACCACGCACTTGTCGACGCTGTTCCGCGCCGAGGTCGCACTGGCCAAGGCCGAACTGACCGCCGAGGCCAAGAAGGCCGCAGTGGGTTCGGGCCTCATCCTGGTCGCGCTCACCGTGCTGCTCTACGCGAGCCTGTTCTTCTTCTGGTTCCTCGGGGAACTGCTGGACGAGTGGCTGCCTCGCTGGGCCGCCTTCGGCATCGTGTTCCTCATCCTGCTGGTCCTGGCGATCATCACCGGATTCATCGGTTATCGGGTGTTCAAACGGATAACCGGTCCGAGTAAGACGATCGCATCGGTTCAGCGGGTGCCCGAAGTGCTGCCCACCTCCGGGCACGACGGAGTCCACCCCGGTGCAGACCTGAGCAAGCCGTCCGGCTCGCACAAGGTCCTCAAAGGCTGACATTTGGCGCCCCCGGACCCGTCGACCGTTCGATTCGCGGGACCGTGGCATCACCATGATGTCCGCGCGAACGGCGTGCGCCTGCACGTCGTCGAATGTGCGGACACACCCACCAACCGGCCCCTGGTGCTCCTCATGCACGGCTTCGGGGAGTTCTGGTGGAGCTGGCGTCACCAGATCACCGCACTCACCAACGCCGGGTTCCGGGCCGTGGCCGTTGATCTGCGCGGATACGGCGACAGTGACAAGCCGCCTCGTGGCTACGACGGTTGGACACTGGCTGGTGACACGGACGGCCTGATCCGCGCGCTAGGCCATTCCGACGCCACCATCGTCGGACATGCCGACGGCGGTCTCGTCGGATGGGCGACCGCGACCCTGCATCCCCGGTCGGTCCGCTCGATGGCGGTGATCTCGTCACCGCATCCGCAGGCGCTGAAAAAACGCCAACATGCGAGAGTCGACCCAACGCAACGCATTTCTGGGTGGGTTGCTTCGAGCGCAGATCCCACGGACCGCGGAGCGTGACCTTACCCGCGACGACGGCGCGATGGCCGAGGAACTGATGCGACGTCGGTCCGGGCCGGGGTGGCCACGCACCGACGACTTCGTCGATGCCGCCAAGCGCAACCGCTCGGCGGTGCAGATACCCGGTGTGGCGCACTGCAGCCTGGAATACCGGCGCTGGGCCTTCCGGTCCCAATTCCGCCCGGACGGTTACAAGTTCCTCCAGCTGATGGATCGTCGCCTCCAGATCCCGGTGCTGGCCATGCACGGCGAACTCGATCGCTACATCCTCCGGTCCACGGTGGCGGGCAGCGCCAAGTGGGTCGACCGGCTGGACTTCACCGAGGTCACCGGCAGCGGCCACTACGCACATCAGGAAAACCCTGACGAGGTCAACGAACTGCTGATCGAGTTCGCCGGGCGCTGACGGCGACTACCCCGAATGCACGCAGGACTGCGTGTCGACCGCGGTGCTCAATCGTTCCGATTCGGCGAGGCCCGGTTTGACCTGGTCGGCCGTGAGCACGAATCCGGTTTCGCTGGCCGGATCCTCCGCGGCCCCGAAGACCACGCCGAGGACGTCGCCGTCCGAGTTGATCAGCGGTCCACCGGAATTGCCCTGCCGGATCGAGCCGCGCACCGTGTACACCTCCCGGGTCACAGCAGATCCGGGATAGATTCCCGGGCCGCGGAGCTGGATGACCTCACGGACACGTTCGGCGCTGGCGTTGAAGGGCCCTGCCTCGGGGAAGCCGAGGGCGATCGCGTCCTCTCCGGTCTTCGCGAGTTCGTCGGCGAAACGTAGCGCCGGCGCCTGCAGGCCCGGCACGTCGAGCACCGCGATGTCGGTGTTCGGGTCGAAATAGACGACGGTGGCGTCGAACTGGTCGCTTGAGGCCACCACGTGCAGAGTGGTCGTTCCCGCCACGACGTGCGCGTTGGTCATCACCCGCTCTGGAGAGACCACGAACCCACTGCCCTCGAGCGCTTGATTACAGCTGGGCGCGACGCCCTCGATCTTCACCACACTGGGACGGACCCGACCGATCACCGGCTGTTCGAGCAGTCCCTGATCGGGGGCTTCGACACTCGTGATGGGCGTGCGGCCGAACGGGCCGATGGCCTCCTTGAGCCCGGAACCTTCGAACATGTCCCAGAACTCGCGTGGCAATCGCTGCATCCACTGCGGCGCAAGCGAATTGACCTCGTCGATGACTTTCGATTCGCTCACCGCGCCGGCGATCTGGGGCTGGGCCGACGTGCTGATCGGGGTGGCGAGCACCCATGCGGCGAGCAGGACCGCGACCGCCTGGAGCAACGATCCGATCACCGAGTCGATGCGTCGCACCGAGAGGGTGCGGATGCTGCTTCGCGCGGCCCGTCCCAGCACCATGCCGGAGATCTCCCCGACGATGACCAGCGCGACGAGCAGGAGCACGCCGGCGACGAGCCGCCATCGCTGATCCTCGATGTTCCGGATGAGGTGTGGCGCCAGGAGAACCCCCGCGGCAGCACCCAGGAGCACCCCGACAAACGCCATCGCCGACGAGACCGCGCCTTGGCGGTACCCGGAGGCCGCGGCGAGCAGCGCGATGCAGATCACCAGAACGTCAACCCACGCGGCTCCGCTCACTCCTGCCCCACCTTGGCCAGCTCATCCGCGAGATCGCGGACATCCGTCTTGTCCCAGGCGATCTCCCAGCCGGCCGCCTCCACGATGGCCGCGAGCAATCCCCCGGTGAACCCCCACACCAGCATCTTCTCGACGCCGAAGGCCGGCCCCCGGTAAGGACGTCCCGGGATACCGGTGGGGCGTTGCACCTGAAAGCGGTTGCGGGGGTTGACCACATCGCGCAGCGGCACCCGAACCACCCGCGCGGTCTCTGCGAGGTCCACCACCCCCACCTCCGACGGGTCACGCCAGTAACCGATAACCGGCGACACCTCGAATCCGGAGGGTGGCACGGGAAACGTGTCGAGGGTGGCGAGCAGGTCGACACCGGCAGGGTCCAGTCCGGTCTCCTCGACGGCCTCGCGCACGGCGGTGCCGACCGGGAACTCGTCACCGTCGTCGCGGACGCCACCGGGAAAGGCGATCTGCCCGCTGTGATTTCGCAACGTCGCAGCGCGTTGGGTCAGCAGGACATCGGCGTCGGCCGGGATGCCACCGTGGTGGGTGGGGTCGCCGCTCCAGTCGCCGCTTAACAGGACCAGTACCGCTGCCGACCTCGGGTTCCGCATCATCGATCGCAGCAGTCGCTCGGTCACGCCGCCGCGGTCCTCGACCGACCGGGTGACCCCGTCGAGGTTCGCGGTGAGCCCACGAAGCCATGGCGGCACCTTCTCGTCCGGCACCAGAAGTCGGGTCATGCGTCGACGCCCAGATGTTGGCGCACCACATCGGCCACCTCGTCGGGCGACTCGAACACCCGCGGCAGCACCGCTGCCACCGTGCCGTCTGCGCGCACGAGCACGGTCGACGGGTAGGCGCGCGGCACTCCCAGTGCCGCAGCGATCTTGGCGTCTGTGTCCACCACCGTCGGCAGGTGTACGCCGATCTCGGCGAGCAAGGTCAGCGACAGAAACGGATTCTCGGCGCCCTCTTTGCCTTGCACGGTGAGCACCCGCACCCGGTCCCCGGCCCTCTTGGCGTATTCGTCGATCACCGGCAGCTCGGCCCGGCACGGTCCGCACCAGTGGGCCCACACGTTGACGAGCATCGGGGTACCGGCCGTGGCGCTGCCCAGGTCGACCGCCGATCCGTCGGCCAGGCACGGCACGGTCACACCCGCCAGCTTCGACCCGGAGGGTGTCGGGCCCGTGGCGACCGGACAGGGCAGCAACGCGGCCTTCTCCCGCCCCTTGGCCATGTCGTCCTCGGTGACCGCGGCCTCCAGCCCGGGAAGCGCGGAGCTTCCCGTCGTCGGCATCCCACTCGGGGACGGGCCCGGATCGGATGAGTCACGTGGCCAGATCGCGACGATCAACGCCAGGACCACGACCAGCGCGGCGACGGTCCAACGGGCGGACGTCGAGAGATGAAACCGTGCGCGCGGGCGCTCGGGTTGGGTGTTCACGGGCATCGACTACAGACCTGCCAGCTTCAGGAGATGGTCGGTCTCGGGGCCCTTGACGAGCTTGGCCGCTTCCGCTTTCTCCGTGGGCCCGAGGCCGTAGGACGGGCAGTCCGCGGCCAGCACGCACACCCCACAGGCGGGCTTGCGCGAGTGGCACACGCGCCGACCGTGAAAGATCACCCGGTGCGAGAGGTCGGTCCAGTTCTTGCGCTCGATGAGCTCGCCCACGGCCTGCTCGATCTTCACCGGATCGGTTTCGGCCGTCCATTTCCAGCGCTGCACCAACCTGCCGAAGTGCGTGTCAACGGTGATTCCCGGCACACCGAAGGCGTTACCGAGGACCACGTTCGCAGTCTTGCGACCGAAGCCGGGCAGCGACACCAACTCGGGCAGTGTCCGCGGGACCTCACCGTCGAATCGCTCGACGAGCGCCTGCCCGAGACCGATCAGCGAGTTGGCCTTGTTCCGGTAGAAACCGGTGGGCCGGATCATCTCCTCCAGTTCGGCGCGGTCGGCGCCGGCATAGTCGGCGGCTGTCCGGTAACGCCGGAACAACGCAGGCGTGGTCATGTTGACCCGCACGTCAGTGCACTGCGCCGACAGGATCGTCGCCACCGACAACTCCAGCGGGTTGGTGAAATCGAGTTCGCAGTAGACGTGCGGGAACGCCGTCTGCAGCGTTCGGTCCATCCGCCGCGCCCGCCGCACCAGACCGGTGCGGGTCTCGGTACCGCGCTGTGCTGCGGTCTTGCCACGCCTGGCCGGGGCCGCCCCCTTCTCGCGCACACTCACCAAATCAGGGTACGGCGGACTTCTGTGAACGGCTCTATCCGGTGGTCGACCGACGGACCTCGCATGGCGACGCGTGGTCCGCGTCGCGTCAACGACGTGCATTCAGATGCAGATCGTGTCTCTTCTGAGACCTGCGTTGTGTTAACTACTCCCCATGCACGGACTCGCCGTACTTCTGTTCCCCGCAGTTCTCATGCTCTTCGCGTTGGCGATGGAGCGCCTGGAGAACCAGCTCGAACGACTCAACGTGCGACCGAACGATGTCGAGGAGTTCCTCGAGTCGGCTCAGCCCGAGCAGATGGACACGCTGGCCCGGTCGGGCTTTCCCGCGGCGCTCGACGAGTTCCGCGATCGGAGAGTCCCCACCACGGTCGAGACCGAGCATTCGATCCGCGCCAGCTGACCACCGAAACCCGCGAGCGACAGGCGTGATCGCTCGATGAGGGGTAATTAACCTGTTTCGCACCCGATACCCGTAGACTGGATGACGGGTGACGAACACAACACATCGACCGTGTGACCGGCCCCAAGTTTTGAACGTGGTCTGGCTGGACCCTAGAAAGGGGCGTAAGTGGAGGAAGTACTGGCGCGGGCGGGCATCTTCCAGGGAGTGGAACCGACGGCCGTCGCGGCATTGACCAATCAGCTTCAGCCGGTTGATTTTCCACGGGGCCACGTGATCTTCAACGAAGGTGAGCCGGGTGACCGGCTCTACATCATCTTGTCCGGCAAGGTGAAGGTCGGTCGTCGTTCCATCGATGGCCGCGAGAACCTGCTGACGATCATGGGTCCCTCCGACATGTTCGGCGAGCTCTCCATCTTCGACCCCGGACCACGCACGTCGTCGGCGACCACGGTCACCGAGGTCCGCGCCGTGTCGATGGACCGCGAGGCTCTGCGTTCGTGGATCGCGGATCGGCCCGAGATCGCCGAACAGTTGCTGCGCGTCCTGGCCCGCCGATTGCGTCGCACCAACAACAACCTCGCCGACCTCATCTTCACCGACGTGCCCGGCCGTGTGGCCAAGCAGCTGCTGCAGCTGGCACAACGTTTCGGTACCCAAGAAGCCGGTGCTCTGCGAGTCACCCACGACCTCACGCAGGAAGAGATCGCCCAGCTCGTGGGCGCTTCCCGCGAAACCGTCAACAAGGCGCTTGCCGACTTCGCCCAGCGCGGATGGCTGCGACTCGAAGGCAAGAGCGTACTGATCGCAGACTCCGAGCGGTTGGCTCGCCGCGCGCGGTAGAACAACTTGGAAAACCGCCCCGATCGCTGATGCGGTCGGGGCGGTTTTTTGTAGCCTCTGCTGCCTTGCCCGCTACTGCTCGGCCAGGTAGGCCAGTTGGGTCTTGACCGACATCGTGGCCGCAGGCCACAGTTTCTTGTCGATGTCGGTGTACACCTTCTTGACCACTTTCTTCGGCTTGGCTTCTGCAGCACTCACCCCGAGTTCGGCCAGCGCGGCACGCACCTGATCGATCCGCTCTTCGCGGTGCGCCTTGTAGTGGCGGGCCAGCGGGATCACCTCGGCATGATCGGGCCCGTGCCCGGGCAGCAACACGCAATCGTCACCCTCGACGATGATGCGGTTGAGCGAGTTCATGTAGTCGCGCAACGTGCCGTCTTTGGGATCGAGCACGGTTGTCCCACCACCGAGGATGGTGTCTCCGGTCAGCATCGCCTTGCGTCCGTTGTGCTCGACGAGAAAACTCACCGAGTCGCCTGTGTGTCCGGGTGTATGCAGCACAGTGATCTTGAGGCCGGCGGCCTCGATCACCTCCCGGTCTTGGAGCGCGCTGCCGTCGCGGGTGTACTTGTCGACCCGTGCCCGCACGGGTGCGCCGGTGAGTTCACGGAAGAACTTGATGGCGCCGGTGTGGTCGGGGTGGCGGTGGGTGACCAGCCCGAGAACCACATTGCCCTGCGCGACAACGTTTTTGACGTGTTTCTTCTTTCCCTTGGGTCCGGGGTCCACCACCACACAGTCTTTGTGACCGGGCGCCCGCAAGATCCAGGTGTTCGTGCCGTCGAGTGTCATCATCCCCGGGTTGCGGCACAGCACAACCGACGCGAAATCGGTCACCGGACGAACGACACCGTACGCAGGATGCTGCGGTTCACTCATGACGATCAGGCTATATCCTGCACTTGGCGAAGGCAGGGTCGACGCTGTCGGGTCGCTGCGGGTACACGAACCGGCTACAAAGAGGCGAGGCGCAGACGATGGGTAGATTCCACCGCCACGACGAGACGCACACCCACGCCGACGGGACAACGCACAGCCACGAGCACACCACCTCGGGCCATTCCGACCACGGCGACCACAGTGGCTACGACACCGGCGCCGAACGCATCGATGTGCTCGAGGCGATCTTCACCGAGAACGACATGCGCGCCGACCTCAACCGGACCGCATTCGACGGCGCCGGGGTACCCGCGATCAACCTGATGAGCTCACCGGGTTCGGGCAAGACCGCCATCTTGTCGGCCACCCTCGACGCCATGCGAGCGGATGTGCGCATCGGCGTCGTCGAAGGCGACATCGCCACCGACCTCGATGCCGCACGGCTCGCCGACAAGGGCGCGCAGGTCGCACTGATCAACACTGCCAACGGGTTCGGCGGCGAATGCCATCTCGATGCCCCGATGGTGAACCGCGCGTTGCAAGATCTCGACCTGCAGACGCTTGATCTCGTGATCATCGAGAACGTCGGGAATCTGGTGTGTCCCGCCGAGTTCGATGTCGGCGAACACGCCCGCGCAATGGTCTATTCGGTGACCGAGGGTGAGGACAAACCTCTCAAATATCCGCTGATGTTCAGCCGGGTGCACGTGATCCTGCTGAACAAGATCGACCTTCTGCCCCACCTCGACGTCGAGTTACAGGCGTTCCTCGACACCATCGCCCAGACCAACCCGCGTGCCCGGGTCATCCCGGTCAGTGCACGCACCGGCGAGGGACTCCCGGAGTGGTTCAGTTGGGTCCGCGCACTGGTCGAGCGTCGCGCAGGCTGACGACGAGGGTCAGACCTCGACGATCAACTCGATCTCCACCGGCGCTCCGAGTGGCAGCTCGGCCACTCCGACCGCAGACCTGGCGTGCGCGCCGGCCTCTCCGAAGATCTCGCCCAACAGGTTGGAGGCACCGTTGACGACCTGGGGTTGACCGGTGAAGCCCGGGGCCGAGGCCACGAAGCCGACAACCTTGACGATCCGCTTCACCGAGTCGATTCCGACCAGACTGTTCACCGCCGCAAGCGCGTTCAGAGCGCAGACTCGCGCGGCCTCGGATGCCTCATCCGGCCGGACAACACCTTCGGCGCCCTCGGACACCTTGCCCGTCACCGTCAATTCGCCACCGAGCAAGGGCAATTGGCCCGCGGTGTAGACGAGGTTTCCGGTCTGGACTGCCGGCACGTACGCGGCCAGTGGCGCCACCACCTTGGGCAGAACGATATTCAGTTCGGTCAATCGCTGCGACCACGTCATGACAGATCAGCCCTTGGCGCGTTTCAGGTAGGCAACGTGCTGCTCGCCTGTGGGTCCCGGCAGAACGCTGACCAGCTCCCAGCCGTCAGCACCCCACTGGTCGAGGATTTGTTTGGTGGCATGGGTCAGAAGGGGGACGGTGACGTACTCCCAGGCAGTTGGCTCGCTCATGTGCACACCCTATCTCTCCGGTGGGTGTTCGGGCCGCGTACGTTCACCAACCCGGACATCCCCTGATGACGGGGGTGAAATACACGGACTGCACGGTATGGTCTTCGGCCATGACCTACGTGGATATGGTGAACCCGTGACAACAGAACAGCCCACGGGCTATCGCTGGTCAGAGGCCGCTGCGAAGGCGCGCCTGCACTTCGTCTCCGGTAAGGGCGGGACCGGAAAAACCACTGTCGCGGCGGCTCTCGCGCTGACATTGGCCGCCGAAGGCAAGAAGGTGCTCCTCGTCGAATGCGAGGGACGTCAGGGCATCGCGCAGATCTTCGATGTCCCGCCCCTTGCCCCCACCGAGACCAAGGTCGCCACCGCAGAAGGCGGCGGACAGGTGTGGGCACTGGCGATCGACATCGAACACGCGCTGCTCGAGTACCTCGACATGTTCTACAACCTCGGATTCGCCGGCCGCGCCATGCGCCGCATCGGTGCCATCGACTTCGTCACCACCGTCGCGCCGGGGCTTCGCGACGTCTTGGTGACGGGGAAGATCAAGGAGACAGTGGTCCGAACCGACAAGCGCGGCAACCGGATCTACGACGCGGTGGTGGTCGACGCACCTCCGACGGGCCGGATCGGCAACTTCCTCGACGTCACCAAGGCCATGGCCGATCTGACCAAGACCGGCCCCTTGCGCAACCAGAGCGACGGTGTGGTCAAGCTGCTGCACTCGGACCAGACCGTGGTGCATCTGGTGACGTTGCTCGAGGCGATGCCCATCCAGGAGACCATCGAGGCGGTCCGCGAGCTGGAGGACAAGAACCTCACCATCGGGTCGGTGATCGTCAATCGGGTGTCGCCGCACCATCTGCCGCCCGAGTCGATCGGCGACATCGCCGACGGCGTCATCGATGCCGCCGAACTGCGCGCCCAGCTCGACAAGTCGGGCCTGAAATACACCGAGGCCGACTTCGAGGGCCTGCTCACCGAGACCATCGAGCACGCCAGTCGGGTACAGGCGCAGCTCGAGGCCGGTGCCGAACTCGATGCCATGGAACTCGACAAGCTGCAGCTGCCCGCGTTCGACGATGGCGTCGACCTCGGCGGCCTCTACGAAATATCCGAAATCCTCCAGAAGGCTGGTGCCTGATGCCGATCGACCTGAAAATGGGCGCAATTCTCACCGACCTCGGAACCAAGGTCGTGATCTGTTGCGGCGCAGGCGGAGTCGGCAAGACAACCACCGCCGCGGCAATGGCCGTGTACGCCGCCGAACGGGGACGCAAGGTGGTTGTCCTCACGATCGATCCCGCCAAGCGGCTCGCGCAGTCGTTGGGTATGAACGAACTGACCAACAGTCCACAGCCGGTCAAGGTCGATGGCGAGGGCACGCTCGACGCATGATGCTCGACATGCGCCGCACCTTCGACGAGATGGTGACGCAGTACTCGACGCCTGAACGCGCCGAGGCGATCATGAACAACAATTTCTATCAGACCGTTGCCAGCTCGTTCTCCGGCACGCAGGAGTACATGGCGATGGAGAAGTTGGGACAGCTTCTGGCGCAGGACGATTGGGATCTGGTGGTGGTGGACACCCCACCCTCGCGCAATGCCCTCGACTTCCTCGACGCGCCCCAGCGTCTCGGGTCGTTCCTCGAAGGCCGGCTGATGAAGATGCTCGTGGGCGGCGGTCGCGGTGTGGGCCGGGTCGTCACCGGTGTTGTCGGCCTGGCCATGAAGGGCATCTCGACCATCATCGGCGGCGAGACGCTGCGCGACGTCTCGGTCTTCGTGCAGTCACTCGACTCGATGTTCGGAAGCTTCCGGGAACGGGCGAACCGGACCTACAACCTGCTCAAACAACCCGGCACCCAATTCGCCGTGGTTGCGGCGGCCGAACCGGACGCCCTACGTGAGGCCGCGTTCTTCGTCGACCGGCTCTCCGAGGAGAAGATGCCGCTCGCCGGACTGATCCTCAACCGCACCCATCCCAACCTCACCGCGATCGGCGGGAGTACCGCCGAGGCGGCGGCAAACAATGTCGACGACCCGCTGGCCAAGGCGGTCCTCACGATTCATTCCGAACGGGCGACCACCGGCAAGCGCGAACTGCACCTGCTGCACAGCTTCACCACGTCGCATCCGGCAGTCCCGATCGTGGGCGTGCCGTCGCTACCGTTCGAGGTCGCCGACATGACCGCACTACGTGCGGTGGCCGAGGAGATCACCAGCAAAGGCTGACGCCGCCGCCCGGCAGGGCGACGGCGTCAGAATGTTCGCGAAAACTCAGCCAACGCTGGTGATCTGCCTGCGACGCTGCGTCTCGAAGAACGTGCTCCACGAGGTGACTTCGGGATGCTGGCGCAGCAACGCTCGGCGCTGACGTTCGGTCATGCCTCCCCAGACCCCGAACTCAACGCGATTGTCGAGTGCATCTGCACCACACTCGAGCTGGACTGGGCAATGACGGCAGATCGTCGCAGCCTTGCGCTGGGCGGCCCCACGGACAAACAGCTGGTCAGGATCGACCTCGCGGCACCGTGCCCTGGCCACCCAGGCCAATCTTGCTTCGTTCTCTACCGTCGCAGCTGCCGCTTTTGCCATTACGATCCCCTGTCTGAAGCACAATATTGACGTCCGCCGCCACATTTAAGACTGAATGTTACGTGTGTCACATTCAATTACGACCAATGTATGGACCACACTTACGCACCGTCAAGACCTGGAATGAAAAAAGTGGCACTTGCGTGCAAACCGAGTGCAACGATCTGGCCTTTGCGCCGCTCGGTGCCACCTGAGAAGGCAGACGCCACGTATCCTTGCTGGCGTGCCAAAGTCGAAGTCCCTGTCACTGCTCGCGGGATGCTGCGTCCTAGCCGGTGTTCTCGTCGCCGGACTGCTGTTTCCAGTGGCCGGTGGAATCGGGCTGGTGTCGAGCCGGGCCGCGGACACGGTCCAGAACGTGTCGTCGGAACTGCTCGAAGGCACGGTCCCCGAGGTCACCACGATGACGGACGTCACCGGCAAGCCGATCGCGTTCCTCTACGACCAGCGACGAACACAGGTCGGCTACAACGACATCTCGCCGGAGATGATCCGCTCCATCATCTCCATCGAAGACCGGCGTTTCCTGGACCACGACGGGGTGGACTGGAAAGGCACGATCCGCGCGTTCCTCAAGAACTCGTCGTCGGGCGAGGTGCAGCAGGGTGCTTCGACCATCGACCAGCAGTATGTGAAGAACTACCAGCTGCTGGTTCTCGCCCGTACCGACGCCGACCGTCGCGCCGCCACCGAGACCACCCCCGCGCGCAAGCTCAAAGAAGTCCGCATGGCACTCACGCTGGAGGAGAACCTCACCCAGCAGGCCAAGCGGGACAAGAACCTGAGCGACGAGCAGGCCAAGCAAGAGGCCAAGAAAGAAATCGTCACCCGCTACCTGAACGTGGTGCCGTTCGGCAACGGCGCCTACGGCATCGAGGCCGCAGCTCGCACGTACTTCAACAAGGCCGCGAAGGATCTGACGATCCCCGAGTCGGCGATGCTCGCCGGCATGGTGCAGTCGAGTTCGGCACTCGACCCCTACAACAACCCCGATGGTGTGCTCGAACGCCGCAACCTGGTTCTCGACACGCTGATCTCCAACTTCCCGAATCGGGCGGCCGAGTACCAGGCCGCGAAGGAGACCCCGCTCGGCGTGGTCCCCTCCCCGATCACCTTGCCCAACGGCTGCATCTCGGCCGCCGACGCCGGTTTCTTCTGCGACTACGCCCTGAAGTTCCTGGCCGAGAACGGGCTGAGCCGCGAGACGGTCGCCCGCGGCGGCTACACCATCCGCACCACGCTCGACCCCGCCGTCCAGCGGTCGACGCTGACCGGGGTGCAGAACATCACCGACCCCGACCTCAACGGTGTCGCGACTGTCATGAGCGTGATCCGGCCGGGCACCGAGAGCCACGACATCATGTCGATGGCGTCGAGTCGCCAGTACGGACTCGACCAGAATGCGAACCAGACCGTGCAGCCTCAGCCATTCTCGATGGTCGGCGACGGTGCGGGGTCGGTGTTCAAGATCTTCACGGTCGCCGCGGCGATGGAAAAGGGCCTGGGTGCCGGGTCATCCCTTCAGGTCCCTGCCACCTTCCAGGCGCAGGGCATGGGTAGCAGCGGCGGCGTCAACGGTTGCCCTGCGAACACCTACTGTGTGCGCAACGACGGCCGGTATCCCGCACAGTTGTCGGTGACTCAGGCACTCGCTCAGTCCCCCAACACCGCATTCGTCAAGCTGCTCCAAGACGTCGGGGTGGGACCTGCGGTCGACATCGCCGTACGTCTCGGACTGCGCTCGTACACCAATCCGGGCACCTCCGGCCAGGGCGAGCAGAGCTTGGCCGACTACTTCAAGCAGAACAATCTGGGTTCGTTCACCCTGGGACCCACCGCGATCAACGCACTCGAACTCTCCAACGTTGCCGCCACCCTGTCTTCGCACGGTGTGTGGTGCCCGCCGAACCCGATTGCATCCATCACGCAGCCGAAGCGCGACCGCAACGGCAACCAGGTCCTGGGTGCCGACGGGCGGCCTGCGGTGCAAGAGGTCGCCTTCGAGCGTCCGAAGTGCGAGAAGGTCGTCGAACCCGGCCTGGCCGACACCCTCGCGAACGCCATGAGCCAGGACGACCGTGGATCGGGAACTGCTGCCGGCGCTGCCGGGTCCACCGGATGGAACCTGCCGATGGCCGGCAAGACGGGCACCACAGAGGCTCACCGCTCGTCGGCCTTCCTCGGGTTCACCAACAACCTGGCGGCCGCGACCTACACGTACAACGATTCACCGACCCCGTCAGAGCTGTGCTCGAATCCGCTGCGGCAATGCGGATACGGCACCCTTTACGGCGGTAGTGAACCGGCACGAACATGGTTCACCGCGATGTTGCCGATCGCCAACAACTTCGGGCCCACAGCACTGCCACCGAACGACCCGACCTACGTGGCCGGTGTGGGCGGCAAGGCTGTTCCGTCTGTTGCGGGGATGACCGCCGACGAGGCGACGAAGCGAATCGAGCAGGCAGGCTTCAGGGTTGCGCGCCTCGACACCGACAGTGCGCAAGCAGCGGGCACAGTGGTGTTCACCGCCCCCGAGGACACGGCGATCCCCGGGAGCACCGTGACCATCTACGTGAGCACCGGGCAGTCCCAGCTCCCCACCCGACGGGCCTCACCACCCACCACCATCACCGTCCCCGGGGTCGGCCCGATCGTCATCCCGGTACCGGGCGGCTGATTCGCCGGGCAGCCGGGCTACTGCAGGCGCGCGCGAATCGCCGATGACAGGCGCTTGCCGTCGGCGCGTCCGGCGGCGAGCTTGGTGGCGTGCCCCATCACCTGACCCATCTGCCTCATCGCCGGTGCCTCACCGGTCTCCTCGGCGACGGCCGCAACGGCTTGATCGACGATGCCCGTCAATTCCTCGTCGGACAGTTGCGCGGGTAGGTACCCGGCGATGATCTCGCCCTCGGCGCGTTCCTTCTCTGCCAGTTCCTCGCGGTTGTTCTCCGCGAACACAGCGGCCGCCTCTGCACGCTTCTTGCTTTCGCGCGCAAGCACTTTCATCACGTCGTCATCGGTCAACTCGCGGGCTGCCTTGCCCGACACCTCTTCGGACTGAATGGCAGCCAGGACCATCCGCAGGGTCCCGGTGACCGTGGTGTTCTTGGCTTTCATGGCAGCGGTCAGATCGGTGCGGATCTGCTCTTTGATCGTGGACATGTGGTCAAACCTACGCCGCCGAGGTCGACGGTCCGCACCCGTTTTGCGCCTGCGGGCGTATTCTGGCCAGATGCCTCAGGGACGAAAAAGCATCACTCGTCGCACAGATCAACTCGCCGGACTCACCCCGGTCCACGCGATCGCGGGGGTCGCGGCCGCGGGCGCCGCCGGTCTCGCCTATGCGACCTTGATCGAGCGAAACGCATTTGCGCTGCGACACGAGACCCTGTCGGTTCTCGAGCCCGGCTCCACATCGCTGCGGGTGCTGCACATCAGCGACCTCCACATGATGCCGGGACAGCGGCTCAAACAAGCATGGGTTCAGGAGCTCGCCGCGCTGCAGCCAGACCTCGTCATCAACACCGGCGACAACTTGGCCCACCCGCAGTCGGTGCCCGCGGTGGTCCAGGCCCTGGGCGATCTGTTGTCTCTTCCCGGGCTCTTCGTGTTCGGGTCCAACGACTACTTCGCGCCCATTCCGAAGAACCCGCTGAAGTACTTCAAGAAAGACCACAAGCGCACCCACGGGGAGCCACTTCCCTGGCAGGATCTCCGCGCGGCGTTCACCGAGCGTGGCTGGCTCGACGCCACCCACTCGGTGCGTGAACTCGAGGTCGCCGGGGTGCGGGTGGCAGCTGCGGGTGTCGACGATCCGCACATCGGCCGCGACCGCTACGAGACCATCGAGGGCCGTCCCAACCCGCTGGCGCATCTGCGCCTGGGTCTGACCCACTCGCCTGAGCCGCGGGTGCTCGACCGGTTCGCCGATGACGGGTACGACCTCGTGATGGCCGGACACACTCACGGAGGCCAGCTGTGCCTGCCCGGTGTCGGCGCGATCGTGACCAACTGCGACCTCGACCGGTCACGGGTCAAAGGCGTGTCGGCATGGGGTGCGGCGATGAAGCTCCACGTCAGTGCCGGGCTGGGCACCTCACCGTATGTTCCGGCCCGCTTCTGCTGCCGGCCCGAGGCCACACTGCTCACCCTCACTCCCGTATCGGCCGGCGACGCCGACTACGAGCAGGAGGGGTCACTGCCTCCAGTGAATGCCGAAGCCAATTGACCCTCGTGACCAGGCGATTTAATCCGCTACCGCGGCTGAGGTAAGCTATCGCAGGCTGATTGATCACGGGGTGTGGCGCAGCTTGGTAGCGTGCTTCGTTCGGGACGAAGAGGTCGTGGGTTCGAATCCCGCCACCCCGACATGGAGGAGAAGGGCGAAGCCCGGATCCGACCGATAGATGTGTTGGTTGAGACACATGAGAGACCCTGATCAGGGGAAACCTTGATCAGGGTCTCCTCGTTTTCAGCCGCTCTCCCCGATGATGTGTAGTTGTTGCGAGCGAAAACCCAGGTCGGCGCCGCCACAACAACACACTTTCGGGCTATGAGCCGCTGTCGTCCAGAACTCCGACCGAGACGCCGTAGGGCAGGAACCGGACACGCCGTTGCGGATCCACATTGTCTTTGTGCGCGCGCAGGGCATCGAGTTCCGAGGCGTACACCTGGTCGATGCGAGCCGAACCGTCTTCGGCGACGGTGTAGATGGCCCAGACACCGTCACCGGTGTCTCCCGTGGTCTCACGCGTCGGCGGCGCGGGCTTGGTGCGCTGCGACGCCGTGCTGAACATCGAATCGCGAAGTAGCGACGCCAGGGGGTTCTCGCCTCCGGATTGAGACATCCCCTTGGCGACCTGGCCCAGCATGTCGCGGAATCCCTCGCCGGCCTCTCTGGCAAAGCGGTCGAAATCCTCGGGCTCGAAGCCGAACGGTCCGTTGGTACTCATTGATCACTCCTGTTGTGCGGTGAGGACTCCAGTGTGCCTGCCCGATGGTGACATGTCAGGAATAACGTGACATGTCATGCGTTCTCATGGGGGCGAGCACAACGCCCGCATGGAACGACAGTCAGGAAGCAATCATGGCTCAGCTCACTGGAAAGACAGCGCTCGTCACCGGCGGCACCTCGGGCATTGGGCTCGCGACCGCACAGCGACTCGCGGACGAGGGCGCTCATGTGTTCGTCACCGGCCGCAACCAATCGGGGATCGACACAGCGGTTTCGACGATCGGCGCGCAGTCGACCGGGGTCCGCAGCGACGTCACCGACCCCACCGATTTGCAGAACCTCGCGCAGGCCATCGCCGACCGCGGTCAGGGACTCGACGTCGTCTTCGCCAACGCAGGCGGCGGCGAGTTCGCCTCTCTCGCCGACGAGACACCCGAGCACCTTGCGGACACCTTCAACCGGAACGTGGGCGGAACGGTTTTCACCGTCCAGTCGGTGCTGCCACTGCTGAACGAGGGTGCTTCGATAGTGCTCGCCGGTTCGACGTCCGCTTCTGCCGGAATCCCCTCCTTCGGCGCATACGCGGCATCAAAGGCAGCCATCCGGTCGTTCGGACGGACGTGGGCCGCAGAACTGGTCGACCGCAAGATCCGGGTCAACACGGTCATCCCCGGCCCGGTGGAGACCCGCGGACTCAAAGAACTTGCGCCTGAAGGTCAATCGAAGGACCTGCTCGACGCGCAAGCGGCCACGGTACCGATGCGCCGGATTGGTCAGCCCGAGGAAATCGCTGCAGCGGTGTTGTTCCTCGCGTCCGACCAGAGCAGCTTCATGACCGGGTCCGAGGTGTTCGTCGACGGAGGCGCTGAGCAGATCTAGTCCGGGCGCGGCAACGTGCCCTCACGCAGGATGTTCTCGTAGACCGCCTCGAGAATGTCGGCGAGCTCGGACTCCTGGGTGACGTCGAGGTCGGCGAAGAACAGTTGCCGGATCCTGGCAACGTGCTGTGGTGCCGCGGCCTTCAACTGTTCCCAGCCGGCCTCGGTCAACACCGCGTCGGTGACCCGTCGATCGACGACGGACGGGGTGCGCTCGACGATTCCGCGGCGGCTCATCCGCTGCAGATGATGCGACAGGCGGCTGCGCTCCCACCCGATGGTCGTCGCCAGCCTTGTCAACGGCATCCGGTGACCCTCCGCGGCCGACAGAGCATTCATCACGGTGTAGTCACCGAGCGACAAACCCAGTTCGGCCTGGAGATGGCTGTTCATCTCGTACTCGAGTCGGTGGTAGACCCGCATATAGTTCAACCACGTTCGTTGTTGAGACGGGGTCAACCATTTGCTCGAGGCCATCTCACCCGTTCTCGGGCCCGGTGATCACGGTGTACAGCGCCGAGATCCGGCCGTCCGTGACCACCGCGGCGTCAAATCCGGTGGCCACCGGGTCTTGTCCGGGAGGGCCCAGTTCCCACGCCAAGTGGCCGAAGTTCTGGGCCTTCTGCACCTGTCCGACCTTGCTGAACACCAGGCCCTGCATGCCGTCGAGCAGCTTCTGGGCCTTGGCAGCCAAGGCGTCCCGCCCTACTGTGACCCCTTCTTCGTCCGTCCAGACCACGTCGTCGGTGTAGGTCTCCGCTATTGCTTGCGCGCGCCGCGTCGGGTCGGCCTCACCGAAGACCGCCAGCAGGTTCGCTTCCATCAACGCAGTTACTTCGTCAGGCATGGGGACTCCTCGTGTTCGGCGCGGCTGTCGGGTGACATGTCACAAAATACGGCGCATCCGCTCCGCGCACCTGACGACGGGCTCATCCCGTCCGATTCGACGACTTCCAGCGGACGGCTTTTCGACCGCGGTTTCGTGCGCCGGGCGCAGACGACGCGGCTACGGTGGACCGAACTCCCGTGAGCGCTGGGGCTCGGTTGATCGAAGATGCGATCACCGAGGCCATCGACAATGGTGTCCTCCGCGACATCAATCCGCGGCTCGCCACTCTCCAGTTCCTGAACCTGCACGACCACACCTATCGGTGGGCGAGCACGGCAAATCAGCTGTGGTCGGTTCAGGAACTGTCAGACGAGTACTGCCCCACATTGATCCGGGGCATGGCAGCGTCCGATGTCCAACTCCGGGGTTTGGATGTCGAGGCCAACAGATTGCGCAAAATACTGGCAGCGGCATGAGGCCATCCGCCGAGGCATTGTTCGAGGGGTTTCCATTCGTCAAATGACGCGCGACGCCCTACCGTGAAAGTCATCGTTCCTGTGTGTGCCTGAACCCACCGGCTTCGCGCAGACCGCATCGGGGTGGCCAATTCCGGACTCCTCGGTGGACTCGGAGTTGTAGGAGGCCGACATGCCGGACCCGGACGCGGACGAACAGCAGAACGAGCTGGATCTCGCACAGCTCGACATCGAGAAGCCGAAGTCCCATGCGGCGGGCGCCACTGCCGTGGCCGTCTCGATGAAACGCGCTCTCGGCCACATGGGAGCGGTCCGCACAGCCAAGACGCTGCTCAAGCTCAACCAGGCCGAAGGCTTCGACTGCATGAGCTGCGCATGGCCGGACCCCGACCCGGGCCATCGCCACACCGCCGAGTTCTGTGAGAACGGCGCCAAGGCGGTGGCCGAGGAGGGAACCACCAACCGGGCGACCCCGGAGTTCTTCGCCTCGCACAGCATCGAGGATCTGTCCGGACGAACCGAACACTGGCTGGGGCAGCAGGGCCGCATCACTCATCCGATGATCAAGCGTCCCGGCGGAACCCACTACGAACCCATCGACTGGGACGACGCGTTCGCGCTCATCGGCGACGAACTCAACGGTCTCGCCTCACCAGACGAGGCCGTCTTCTACACATCTGGCCGAGCCTCGAACGAGTCCGCCTTCGTCTACCAGCTGTTCGCGCGCGCTTTCGGCACCAACAACATGCCCGATTGCTCGAACATGTGCCACGAGTCCACGTCCATCGCATTGCAGGAATCGATCGGGATCGGCAAGGCGAGCGTCACCCTGGACGACGTCTACAACGCCGAGCTGATCATCATCGCCGGCCAGAATCCGGGCACCAACCACCCGCGGATGCTCTCCGCCCTCGAGAAGGCGAAACAGAACGGCGCGAAGATCCTGTCGATCAATCCCCTGCGTGAAGCCGGACTCGTCAACTTCAAGAATCCGCAGACGCCCCGCGGCATGGTCGGGCCGGGCACCGACCTGACCGACATGTTCCTGCCGATCGCCTTGAACGGCGACCTCGCGCTCTTCCAGGCGTTCGGATCCCTACTCGTGGAGTGGGACGCGCTGGACCACGATTTCATCGACGCGCACACCACCGGTTTCGAGGCGTGGCGCGAGCATGTCGGTGCCGTCGACTGGGACGTCGTCACCTCCACCACCGGACTCTCCCGTGCACAGATCACCGAAGCTGCTGAACTCCTGCGGGATTCGAAGGCCACGGTGTTCTGCTGGGCGATGGGACTGACGCAGCATCGAAATGCGGTCGCCACCATCAAAGAGGTCACCAACCTCGCCTTCGCACAGGGCAACATCGGCAAGCCGGGCGCGGGATTGTTCCCCGTACGGGGGCATTCGAACGTGCAGGGCGACCGCACGATGGGCATCTGGGAACGGCCCCCGCAGCACTTCCTGGACGCCATCCAGAAGGAGTTCGGGTTCGATCCCCCGCGCGAGCACGGGCTCGACACCGTCGACTCCATCCGGGCGATGCGCGACGGCAAGGCGCACTTCTTCCTGGGTCTGGGCGGCAACTTCGCCCAGGCAACCCCGGACAGCGACGTCACGTTCGACGCTCTGCGCAAGGTTCGGATGACCGTGCAGATCTCCACGAAGATCAACCGCGGTCACCTGGTGTGCGGCGAGACCGCACTGATCCTGCCGACCCTCGGTCGCACGGAGAAGGATGTTCAAGCCAGTGGGCAGCAGTACATCTCGGTAGAGGACTCGACCTGCTCGGTACACGCCTCGCGTGGACCGCTCCCTCCGGCGAGCCCGCACCTCAAGTCCGAGGTCGCGATCATCACCTCGATCGCCGAAGCCACCATCGGCGACCGGTATGGCATCAACTGGGAAGCCATGCGCGACGACTACCGCAACATCCGAGCGCACATCGCGCAGGTGGTGCCCGGATGCGAAGGCTACGAGGTGAATGTCCGCAGGCCCGGCGGGTTCATCTTGCCCCACCCGCCTCGGGACTCCCGGACCTTCGACACCGAGTCGGGTCTCGGCGAGTTCGCCGTCTCCCCCATCGATGTTCTCCAGGTCCCGCCGAATCACCTGATTCTGCAGACACTTCGAAGCCACGACCAGTTCAACACCACCATCTACGGCTTCAGCGACCGGTACCGCGGCATCGAGGGTGGTCGCCGTGTTGTGTTCGTGCATCGCGAAGACATTTCCGCGCTGGGGTTTCGGGACGGCGACATCGTCGACATCGTCACCAAGTGGGATGACGACGACAACGTGCGGTGCGCGCCGTCGTTCCGGATCGTCGAGTATGCGACGCCACGGGGTTCGGCCGCTGCCTACTATCCCGAGACCAATCCCCTTGTCCCACTGGACTCGACCGCACTGCAGAGCAATTGCCCCACATCGAAGTCGATCATCATCTCACTGGTTCCGGCCGGCCAGGGCAGAGCCACCGAGAACGCTGCCGATCAGGACTCGACCGGATCGGACTGGAGTCACAAAACGCAACCGCAGCCCGAGCATCTGAGCTGACGCAGGTACCCGGGGTTGTAAACCGTCGCGCGACGGGGTACACAACTAGAACACGTTCTATTTCGGAGCATGTTCATGTTGAATACCCGGCATTGCGAGGCACACCATGCACACCCCAATCTGTGACGATCTCGGCATCGAGTTCCCCATTTTCGCGTTCACCCACTGCCGCGACGTCGTGGTCGCCGTGAGCAAGGCCGGCGGATTCGGGGTGCTGGGTGCGGTCGGATTCACCCCGGAACAGTTGGAGATCGAACTCAACTGGATCGATGAGCACATCGGTGACCATCCCTATGGCGTCGACATCGTGATCCCCAACAAGTACGAGGGCATGGACTCCAACCTGTCCGCCGAGGAACTCACGTCGATGTTGCAGTCGATGGTCCCGGCCGAAACCCTCGACTTCGGCCGCAAAATCCTTCTCGACCACGGTGTTCCGCTGCCCGAGGACGAGGAGAACTCGCTTCAGCTCCTGGGGTGGACCGAGGCCACCGCGACCCCCCAGGTCGAGATCGCGCTCCAGCATCCCAAGGTCAGCCTCATCGCAAATGCCCTCGGCACACCGCCTGCGGAGATGATCACCCACATCCACGAGGCCGGCCGCAAGGTGGCCGCGCTGTGCGGGTCACCCAAGCAGGCACGCAAACATGCCGACGCCGGTGTGGACATCATCATCGCCCAGGGCGGCGAGGGTGGCGGCCATTGCGGCGAGGTCGGGTCCATCGTCTTGTGGCCGCAGGTGGTCAAAGAGGTTGCGCCGATCCCGGTTTTAGCCGCCGGTGGCATCGGCAGCGGCCAGCAGATCGCAGCCGCTCTCGCTCTCGGCACCCAGGGCGCCTGGACGGGTTCGCAGTGGCTGATGGTCGAGGAGTCGGAGAACACAGCCGTGCAGCAGGCCGCCTACGTGTCGGCCAGCAGCCGTGACACCGTTCGCAGCCGGTCCTTCACGGGTAAGCCGTGCCGGATGTTGCGCAACGACTGGACCGAGGCCTGGGAGAAGCCGGAGAACCCCGAGCCGCTCGGAATGCCGTTGCAGTACATGGTTTCCGGGATGGCGGTCGCCGCAACACACCGTTACCCGGACCAGACCGTGGACGTCGCTTTCAATCCCGTCGGCCAGGTGGTCGGACAGTTCACCAAGGTGGAGAAGTCCGCCGCGGTCATCGAACGGTGGGTTCAGGAATACCTCGACGCCACAACAACTCTGGACCAACTCAACGCACTGACCTGAGGCTCGGCGGACGTCGCCTACGGCTGGACCCCGGCCGTGGGCACGTCCGCGAAGTGGGCCTCGATGATCGCACGCACAGTCCGTCGACATCTGCCACAGTCACGACCGGCACCGCAGGCGTTGGCAACCTCCTTGGAGGTACGCGCACCGTCGGCCACGGCCTGCTCGACGACGTGACTCGTAACTCCTTGGCACAGACACACATACATGGCGGGGACCTGGCGCCTAGGCCTGCAGCTGTAGTTCCAGGACCCGCTGCAACTTACCGACGAACAGCGGCGGATACACCCCGACACCTGCGCCCGCCATCCACTCGGCGGCCGCGTCGGGATGCTTCAACCAGCGCATCGCCTGCTCTTCGGTGTCGAGTTCTTGCAGGATCATCACTTCGTGACCGTCATCGATGGCACGGTAGACCCACACCCGGCGTACACCGGACGAGATGAAGCGCCGGAGGCTCGACCGCACCGTCTCCACGAGTGCCGCGACATCACGCACCGGGGCGATGGCAGCAACAATGATGCCCGACTGCTCGGCATTCGACCCCTCGAGTTCGATCTTCTCGACAACCTCACCGGCGAACAGAGGAGGGATCTCTTCGACGCCTGCCGCATCAAACCATTCGAGGACGGTCGGCGAGGCGAGCACACGGTCGATCGGCCCATCGGCGCGAACACCCAGCGTCGTGAACACGCGGTGCGGGTTGTCCAACGCCCGGTAGATCACCATGTGGTGGGCGCCCAGGCGCGCGAGCGCATCGTTGTTCTCGGACAACCGCTCGATGAGTTTTTCATCGGTCGGCAACGAGAAGTCCGAAGCGAGAATGCGCGAATGCTGCGTCATGTAGTTCATCCCTGCTGCCGGGTCCGTCGTTGCCACCAAAACAGCATCGTACCGAGATAAATTGATTCCGGACACGTGTGTTGCACAGCCCCTCCGGGACCAGCCCTCCCGTTGGCGACACGACGTGCTCTTCGATGTGAGGAGATTTCATGCAAGGAGATCCAGAAGTTCTCAAACTGCTCAACGAGCAGCTGACCAGCGAACTCACCGCCATCAACCAGTACTTCCTGCATTCGAAGATGCAGGACAGCTGGGGGTACACGGAGATCGCCGCACAGACCCGTGCCGAGTCGTTCGAGGAGATGAACCACGCCGAGGCACTCACCGACCGGATCCTGCTGCTGGACGGACTGCCCAATTATCAGCGGCTGTTCTCGCTCAAGGTGGGCCAGACGTTGCGTGAGCAGTTCGAGAGTGACCTGCAGATCGAACTCGACGTGGTCGCACGCCTCAAGCCTGGAATCGTGATGTGCCGCGACAAGCAGGACTCGACCAGTGCGATTCTGCTCGAGAAGATCCTGGCCGACGAGGAAGGTCACGTCGACTACCTGCAGACGCAGCTCGAACTGATGAACACGTTGGGCGACCAGTTGTACCTGGCCCAGTGCGTGGCCCGTCCGCCCAAGTGATCTCCGGCGGGTGTGGGGACGTCGACTCCCGAGAACTCGGCGGTTCCCACACCCGCTGATCGCAAGCGCCACAAGGTCGACGACAGTCGGCTTGGACTGCGCGCCTGACTGTTCCACCGTTCTGGGCACTCCATAATCTGTTCCCGACCAACTGATCGGTACGGACCTGAGCCTGTGCAACGGTGCCGGTGATGCGTGACACGGCTGGTAGGTTCCTCATTGTCCCGGCAGATTTACGTGAGGAATTGATGTTCAAGAAGGCCGCCACGCTCATTGCAACTCTGTGCGCGCTCGTCGCACTGACAGCACTGGGGGTGTCCACCGCTTTAGCTGCGCCTGCAAAGGCCAACATCGGGGGTGGGACAGGAATCTTGGTGGACAAGGACAAGGGCACAGCGAGCGCCTGCACACTGACCGCCATCGGCCGCGACCAGAACAACATCTTGGTGGGTCTCACTGCAGGTCACTGTGGCCCCGCCGGCAAGGCAGTGTTCGTCGAAGCCGCCCAAGGACTCGGACCGGTCGGCCAGGTCACCTTCACGCACCGCGACCTCGATTACGCGATCATCCGCTTCGATTCAGCGAAGGTGAACCCCGTTCAGCGAGTCGGCGGCGTCACCATCCGTGGCATCCGCACGCAGGCCCCCGCTTTCCCCGAGATCGGCTGCAAACAGGGACGCACCACCGCCAACACCTGTGGCATCACGTGGTTCTCGGACGGCTCAGCGCACACCAGCCAGATCTGCGTCGTCGAGGGAGACTCGGGTAGCCCCGTGGTGGTCGGCGACCGACTCGTCGGAATGGTCAACGCCTACTACTTCATCGGATGCATCGGGCCGGAGACCGGCACGAACATCAAACCGATCCTCGATGACCTGCCGGCGCGCGGCATCACCGCATTCCACGTCGTCTGACCCTCCGGACTTACTCGGCGAGTGACTTCCGACGTGCTTCTAGCGGCGCGTCAAGGTTTCCAATTCGTCGCGCACCCGTGCGGAATCGGGGCCGTACTCGGCGTCCAATCCGAACGGGGCACGCGGTAGGTGTGCTGTCTTCTTGGCGTTCTCGTAGAACGCGATGAAGGCGATGATGAGGACTGGGATCAAGATGATTGCGATTTCCATGTCTGAAACTATGCGCCCGAACAGATAGTGCCACCACTGGCTGTTTTGCCAGTCTTCGCATATTTTCTGCCATACTGGTTGGCATGCTCCGCTCCGTTGCCGTGATCCTGCAAGAGCCCGTTGCCGCTTTCGAGTACGGCGTGGTCAGCGAGGTGTTCGGCGTAGATCGCACCGACGAGGGCGTACCCAAGTTCGACTACCGCGTGTGCGGTATCGAACCGGGCAAACCGCTGAACTTCACGACGGGCGCCCAGGTCATTCCGCAGTACGGGCTCGAAGCGTGCGCCGACGTGGACCTGGTGGCGATACCGGCCGGGCAAGTCCGGACCGACTTCCCCGAGGCGGTCCTCGATGTACTCCGTGCAGCCGACGCTCGAGGCGCATACATCTTGTCGGTCTGCACGGGTTCGTTTGTCGTCGCCGCCGCCGGCCTGCTCGGTGGCCGGTCCGCCAGCACCCACTGGAAGTACGGCAAGGAGATGGCCGAGCTGTTCCCAGACGTCGACGTGAACACCGATGTGCTGTACGTCCAAGAGGGCAACATCATCACCAGCGCCGGTACAGCAGCCGGTATCGACGCCAGTCTGCACCTGGTCCGCACCGAGCACGGGCCGACGATTGCGAACAAGATCGCGCGCCGCATGGTGGTTCCCCCGCAGCGCGAAGGCGGGCAGAGGCAGTTCGTGAAAGCGCCTGTGCCGGAATGTGATGAGGACGGATTCGGTCGCGTGCTCAACTGGATGCTGCGCAATTTGAAGCAGGACATCTCGATCGCGGACATGGCCACCAAAGCACACATGTCCCCACGCACTTTTGCCCGCAGGTTCGCCGACGAAGTGGGCACCAGCCCATTGCGCTGGCTCACCGAGCAGCGGGTCCTCGCCGCGCAGAGTCTGCTGGAAACCACCGATCTCGGCATCGAGGAAGTGGCCCGTCAGGTCGGTTTCAGTTCGGCGACCCTGCTGCGACACCATTTCTCGGCCATCGTCGGTATCACGCCCACTGCGTTCCGCGTCCGCTTCGGTTGCGCCAGCTGAACCACGAGCTGTCCGTGTCTACGATGTGTGCACCGGCAATACGGACATCGACAGCGGGGGTTTGCAGACATCATGACCAACGATCCGGGCGACGCTTTCGGCTCACGTCCAGACCTGACCAAGGCTGACCGCCGGCCCGGCGACGCGCAACCCACGCAGCAGTTCGCCGCACCAGCTGACCCCCAACACCCTGGCCACGTCGACCAGAGTGGCTTCAATCCGTACCCGCCTGCCCAGCCCTCCGATCAGTTCGTGCCGTACCCACCGCCGTATCAGCCGAGCGCACAGCAGTTTTCGCAACCTACGCAGTACGGGAACACTCAGTACGGGGTACCGCAGTACGGGGCGCCGACGCCGGGTTTTGATCCCAAGCCGGCTGCGGTCGGGCTCACGCGCGCCTTCGGTGCCGCAGCGCTCGTCGGGGCCCTACTCATGGTTGCCTACGGATGGTTGACCTGGGCGTCTTTCGAGCCGAAGACGAGCAGCGGCCCGCGAGCCTCGGTCAACGGTTGGGGGCGGGTGTTCGAAGCAGGAGAATCGGTTGATCTGGGATCGGGGGCGAGCGGAGCTCCCTATGCCGGGGTGTTCCTTCCGCTCTTTGTACTACCGGTCGCCGTTCTGGGCCTGCTCATTCTCTGCAACATAGGACGTTTCGGCAATTCGATCGCCGTCTTTGTTCTGTCGGTTCTGCACCTGTTGCTGGCGATCATCTTCTTGGCGGCGCCGAGCATTTGCATCTTGTTCGAGTCGGACTTCGAGTCCGAGGTCTTCGAGGCCACCAATGATTTCTCGACAGGTCCGGGCGCCGTGCTCGCCACCCTGACCCTGCTGGTGGTCACCGGGACGAGCCTCGCCGGCATCGTGTTGGGCCGCAAAAGGGCACCTGTACAGGCGCCGACGTACGGCTACCAGCCCTACTGACGTCTGCCGAACACCGATCAGGCCTCGCCGACAATGGGTTCGCCTCAGTCGGTGGAGCTTTCGGGCTCGTCGCTGTACGAGTCCGCAAACGAAATCCGCGGCATGCTGGTTGCCGCGTACAGCGTCAGTCCCAGAAATACCAAGAAGGTCAGAGCGAAACCGGCTGCCACAGCAGCCAATCCGTAGTGCACGACGTCCGTGATGACTCCACCTCCGTCGCGGACCCAAAGTGCACCGAACGCCGCGAGCACGGCACCCAACAGGGCCCACGCCGCGCCCCGCGCTCGTGGCCCGACCGTGGATGCGTAGAACAACCGCTCGTGGATCGCCGTCTCGAACTCGTCGATCGCCGCCGCCCGAACCGGGTCCTGGCCTGCGATCGTCCGCAGTTTCACCGCAAGATCGACGTCGTGATCAAGCCGAGCCGCCTCGTTCTGCCTGTACCGGACATACAAGCCGATACCGAACACCACCGCGATGAGAAAAATCCCGACACCTACCGCACCCCACGACGCATCATTCACGCCGGTCACGTTACGGCAGCCGACCAGCGCTCACGTCCGTCTGGTCGAACCCATCGGGCATTCCGGCTGCGCTCGGCGGCGCCGCGCGACGAACCATGTGTGCGGACGTCAGTCGAACCGAGGATTCGGGCTGTTCACCTGGGTTGTTGGTGCCTACGATATGTCAGTCATCGCTCAGCACGCTTGAACTCAGAGGACGCACAACATGGCCGAGTTATTCGGATTGACCAAACGCGTGGTCGAGGCGCGGCTCAACAACACATCGATCAAAGCCGTCAGCGGGTCGATGGTCTCGTACCAGGGACAGGTTGAGTTCAAGGCAGCCGGATTCGGCGGCGGGGCGGGTGTGCTCGCCGGCCTCAAACAGAAGGCCACCGGTGAATCGCTCAAACTGATGGAGTGCACGGGCAATGGCCTGGTCCACCTCGCGATCGGCGCTCAGTACACAACAGTGTTGCAGCTGAACAACGAGACGATCCAGGTGGAGTCTCGGCAGTTGCTGGCGATGGCCGGTAATCTTCAAACCAATGTCCAGTTCTCGGGACTCGGCGGAATGTCCAGCGGGCAAGGTCTTTTCACCACGACGGTGTCGGGCACGGGTCAGGTTGCCCTGCTGTCGGCCGGCGGTCCTTTGATTCATCTCGAGGTGAGCCCCAACATGCCTCTGGTCGTCGACCCGGATGCGTTTGTGTCTGCCAAAGGTCAACTGCAGCAATCGTTTGTCACCGACGTCAGCTGGCGGTCGATGATTGGCCAGGACGGCGGCGAGGCGTTCTCGCTGCGGTGGCAGGGTCAGGGTGTTGTGTCCATCCAGCCGGCGGAACGGTGAGTGCAATGGTCTTTGAAAAAGTTAACTCGAAAGTGGTCAAGGTCAACGTCGGTCACGCCGGTGGCGTGGTTGCGCGTAAGGGCGCGATGCTCTTCTACACCGGTCAGGTGCAGTTCTCGCCGCACCAGATCCCCGGCGCAGGAGGGGGTGGCATGCCGGGAATGGGCGGCATGGGTGCCGTCGCGGGCATGGCGGGTCGGATGATGCGCGGCGAGCACGAGGCCACCATGCTTGCGCAGGGAAATGGCGACGTGCACTACGGGTTTGCCGGTCTTGCCGTCCATGTCATCGACATGCCCCAGGGAGGAACGGTCACCGCTGACGCATCGCGCACGCTCGGCTACACGTCCGGCCTGCAGGCATCGATTGTCTCGATGACCTCGCAGGGCGGCGGGGGCGGCGGCGGCCGAGGCGGCGGAATCATGGGTGCTCTGCGCGGAGCTGCCACCGGCGCATTGACCGGCGACGGCATGTTCACCACCCAACTCCAGGGCATGGGCTCGGTCGTGTTGTTGGCTCACGGTGAGGTGTTGGAGATCCAGGTCGGCGGCCAGTATCCGGTGATCGTGGATCCGCAGGCCTTCGTCGGCACGTTCGGCAACGTCCAAACGCAGCTCAAATCGACGATGGGCTGGCGCGACGCGGTCGGCCGCGGCGCCGGCGAGGCCATGCAGTTGCAGTGCCAGGGCCAAGGAACTGTTTTCGTCCAAGCATCCGAACAGAAGCTGTAAGGGAAAAGCCATGAGCGACATCTTGAATCCGTCGATGCTGCAAGGTGACGACAACATTCCGGGCAACACGTACGCGTACTACATGCAGCTGACCAAGCCCTGGATCATGTCCAAGGGCGCCATGATCGCCTACTACGGACAGATGCAGTTCCAGGCTCTGGTCCAGGGCATGCAGACAGCCATGATGCAGTCGCTGGCCGGCACCATCAGCGCGCCGCTGTACATGGGCGACTACGTGATCGCCCAGGGCCAGGGAACACTGATCATCGGCGACCGCGGCTTCGACATCAATTCGTACGACCTCGAAGACGGCAACCTCACGGTTCGGGCGGCCAACCTGTTGGCTTTCGAGCCCGGGCTGCAGCTGAACCAGTCGATCGTGCCGGGCTACTTGACACTCATCGGCACCGGCAAGTTCCTGGCATCCTCGAACGGACCGGTCATGTTCGCCGAACCGCCGTTGCGGGTCGACCCCGAGGCACTGGTCGGCTGGGCCGATTGCCCCTCCCCCAGTCACCACTATGACCAGGGGTGGATCACGGGCTTCATGGCAGCCGGCGCAGCGATGATGGGCGCCGCCAGCGGCGAGGAACAGCAGTTCGACTTCACCGGCGCCGGAACAGTTCTCATCCAGTCGAGCGAGAAGGTGATCAACGACCACAACCTGGTTCGCCAGCTGGAAAGCCAGATCCCCGGGTTGTCGACCATGGGACTGCAACGCCTGCAGCAACGAATCCAGACGCAGATGGCGGGCCAGCAGCAGTACTGACGGCGGGCAATTGCACCCCCGCTGGCCTGGGAGTCGCAAAACACCCGCGCGGAGCTCACACTATGGAGTTGTCAAGGATCTTGCGCGGTCTCGACCACATCGAGGGCGCGAACGGCAGCTGCTGGTCGACTTATGCTGCGAGGGTGAGGGTTCGGCGGTTGTAGGCCGGTAGTGGTTGTCGGGTGGGGTCGATGTCGGCGGGTGGGATCAGCCAGGGATGCCCGTCGGCGCCCATCACGATGTCCCAGTCGGTGTGGTGCACGGCCCGATGGCACGTCCGGCACAGGAGGCATCCGTTGCCCAGGGTGGTGGGTCCGCCGTTGGCCCAGTGCACGATGTGGTGGCAGTCTGACCAGGTTGCCGGTGCCCCGCATTTGATGCAGCAGGTATCGCGGATCAGGATCGCTTTGCGCACTGGTCCGGTGAACAGGCGCTTGGGTGGGCTCAGGTCGATTGGCACCTGCTGCCCGTCCAGGGTGACCGAGGTGATGGTGGCATCACACGCCAACGTGGCTGCGGTTGCTTCGGTGACCGGACCCATCCACCGCAGTGACGCAAAGTCGGGATGATCAGCCGGAACCGTCACAGCAACTTCCGTTCTCGGCGCTGATATCAGCGCTTGCCCACCGCCACCGCAGTCGAGGAGTTGGTGCAGGGCATCAGCTCGTCGTTGCGTCGGCGTGCGAGTATCGGCGCTGCCGTCCGGTTCAGGACGGGGTCGGGACCACACATCGAGCGCGGCCATCATCTTTTCCCCGATCACCGCATCCACATCGAAGCTGCCCGACAACCGGCCATCGCCGGTGACGACGTAGTCCAGGCTGTTCAACGAAGCGTCCTCGGCGGCCGGCACCCCACCCTGTTCTCCGGCGACCCTGTTACCCACCGTCCGGGCGATCCGGCCGATCTCCGCGGGCGGTGCACCAGAGATTGCATGAGCCACGAGTTTTCCCTCAACCTCACACCGAAAGTCGTCACTCATCACACCCACGAAGCGGCCCCGAACATGGCTGATACCCCGAGCTATTGCATCGACATGCTCGGCGGAAAGGAACCCGTCCCGAAAGTATCCAGCTGTACGCTCCAACCCCACCAAGCCAGTTCCGATGCGTAGCCACCGCGCCGCCACTGCTGGCGCGGCACCGTTGGCCTGCAACATCTTCGAGGTTGTCGACCCCATACGTTTGGCGACACCGAGGCGGTCAATGATCGCCGCGCCGGCCGCCAACCGCGCCTCGACAGCATTACGCAACGCGATCAAATCCTTCACCAAGCCCACGATGCCGGCCGGATCATCAGGAAACTCCACACCGATGACCTCATCCACCAGATCAACAACAGCCATCACCACACCCCCTCCAAGACAACAACATCGGGACAACAACACTGGGCCAGCCGACCGAGGTATTTGGCGTAGTCCCACGTATCTCAGAGTTGGTTCATCATGCGATCAGCTACCACCACTCTAATCATTCGAACACACATTCGATAGTCATCCGTTTGGACGACACCGCCGCTCAAACGGTCACACAGCACCCAGGCCACCGACGCCTGGGCGCCGAACTCACACAAGGTAGACGAGCCACAGCCCCAGCGCACAAGCACCAACCGAGAGAGCAAGCGGGATAACAGTATTCGAAAGGGCCATCCCGTGGCGTCCCTGTTGAACGAGGCGCACCGTCTCGACACTGGCCGTACTGAATGTTGTGTATCCGCCACAGAATCCGGTCCCGACGATGGTCTGCCAGGCACTTGGTTGGCCGTGGAACAACACCACTCCGGCCACCAGCCCGATCAGCAACGAGCCCGACACGTTGATGAACACCGTCCCCCACGGGAACACTGCGGGGTGGCGGCGTTTGACCTCCGAGTCGACCAGAAAACGGGTCACCGCTCCGGCCGCGCCGGCCAACATCACCAGAACGATCATCGGCGGGGCGCCGGTCGACTCACGCGTGCCTTTGTGGCAACAGCGATGCCCGCCCAGGCCATCACCACACCGAGGATCACAGAAGTCGCCATATAGGCCACGGCGACAACAACTTCGCCATCCCTGCCGAGCAGAGAAGCTTCGAGTGCAAAGGCACTGTAGGTGGTGAATGACCCGCAGAATCCAGTACCGAAAAACAGGCGAAAACGCTGCCGGCGTCCGGTGTCATCCCCCATCCTGGCCAGCGCTTCCAAGACAATGCCCAGCGCAAAGGCGCCCGCAAGATTGATCAGGAAGGTGGCCCACGGCCACTGCGGGGGGTGGAACGGGTAGGCCTGCTCGATCAGGTAGCGAGCACCGGTGCCCAGCAGGCCTCCCGCAAAAACCATCGCGAGCGAGGCCACACGCAGGTGCAACGGTCGTGCAGCCACGAGGTCGGGATCCCCGGGGAGTTCGGGGTGGGAATCGGGCCGCGTCACCAAGTGAATGTACTTCGATACGGCGCCGACCGCATACGGCATGCGAAAGCCCCCACGGCCGAGGGGCTGTGCCGTGGGGGCTCTCTTCTACAAGCGCGTCTGCAGACGCGCTGGACTTGCTGACCGATCCGGTCAGGCGACCTGCGCCTGCCACATCCAGTGCAGCTGCTCGAGCCGCGCCGCGAAGCTGATCAGGAGGTCCTGGGTGACCGGATCAGCTTCTTCGGTGGCCTTGATTCGCGTGCGCAGACCGTCGACCACGGTCTTGATGTTCGCGACAATCGCATCGACCACGTCGGAGTCCTTGGTCCAGCCTTCGCCGAATCCCTTGGTGCCCGCGGTCTTTGCAACGGTCTCGGACCGGCCGTCCGGGCTGACGCCGATGGCCGTTGCCCGCTCGGCGGCGGCGTCGGTGAACTCGCGAGCAGCGGTGACGAGCTCGTCGAGCTCGAGATGCACCGACCGGAACTGCTTGCCGACAACGTTCCAGTGAGCCTGCTTGGCGATCAGCGACAGGTCGATCAGGTCAACCAAGGTCTCCTGCAGCGCCTTTCCGGCGATCGACTGCTGGTCGTCGTTCAGTGTGCTTGTGATGGGGTTGCTCATTGCACTTTCCTCTCTGTTGAAGTAATTGGTGCGGCCGGTATCCGGCAACACCATCTTGACCGATGGCGACGTGGTCCGTCACGGCCGGTCAGGCATGTGAGCGCTGAGGTCAGCCTTGCCTGAGTGCAAGTCCGACTTCAGATTCCGCCTCGAACACCTTCCTCGACCTTCTTGCCGAGTTCGGGATCAACGTTCTTCCAGTAGTCGAAAACGCGTGAAAGTACAGGCTCACGCACTCCGTCCGAGACGTGCCCGACGATGTTGCTCACCAAACGGTCGCGCTCGTCGTCGTTCAAGACCTCCCGGTAGAGAATGCCCGCTTGGGTGAAGTCGCCGTCTTCCTCATGCTCGATGTACCCGGCCCGCACCGCCTGGCCATCGAAGGCCCACAGGCCTTCGTCGCCGGCCGCTGCAGGATCGGCGTGTGGACCGTCGAACGAGTTCGGTGCGTACACCGGAACCTGCGGCCCGCTGAAGTTGTACGCCATCGCACCCTCTTTCGAGTAGGTGTTGACCACTGCGGCCTTGGCCGAGTTCACCGGCAGTTGAGCGTAATTGGCGCCGATTCGGTAGCGGTGCGCGTCGGCGTAGCTGAAGACCCGGCCGAGCAGCATCTTGTCGGGCGAGAAGCCGATGCCCGGAACGACATTCGACGGCTCGAACGATGACAACTCGATCTCGGAGAAGAAGTTCTCCGGATTGCGGTTGAGTGTCCACTTGCCGACCTCGATCAGCGGATAGTCCTTCTGCGACCACACCTTTGTCAGATCGAAGGGGTTGAACCGATATCCCTCCGCTTCGGCCACCGGCATCACCTGGACCTTCAGGGTCCAGCTGGGAAAGTTCCCCTTCTCGATGGACTCGTACAGATCTTTACGGTGGTGGTCGGGGTCGGTACCTGCGAGGGTGTCGGCCTCTGTCTGCGTCAGGAACTCGATGCCCTGATCGGTCTTGAAGTGGTACTTCACCCAGAAGCGCTCGCCCGCAGCATTAACCCACTGGTAGGTGTGCGAGCCGAATCCGTCCATGTGGCGCCAGGTCTTCGGGATACCACGATCTCCCATCAGCCACGTCACCTGGTGCGCCGACTCCGGCCGCAGTGTCCAGAAGTCCCACTGCATGTTGTGGTCACGCAGGCCCGAGCCGGGGCAGTCGCTTCTGACTACGGATGAAGTCGGGGAACTTGATCGGGTCCTTGATGAAGAAGACCGGGGTGTTGTTGCCGACGAGGTCGTAGTTCCCGTCCTCGGTGTAGAACTTCACGGCAAATCCGCGCGGTCCCGCCAGGTGTCAGGGCTGCCCTGTTCGCCTGCGACAGTGGAGAATCGGACAAGCGACTCGGTGGTCTTACCCGGCTGAAGGAACTTCGCCTTCGTGTAGCGGGAGACGTCGCCGGTGATTCGTAGCTCACCGAATGCTCCGCCACCTTTTGCGTGCACCACTCGCTCGGGAACGCGCTCGCGGTTGAACTGAGCGAGTTTCTCGATCAGGTAATGGTCGTGAAGCAGGATGGGTCCCTGCGTGCCGGCGGTGAGTGACTCGTTGTCACTCGATACCGGTATGCCCTGATTGGTGGTTGTACGTGGGGTCATCTGGTGCCTCCTGATACCCGCATCGGGAGCTGCGATGCGGCCTGAAACGTTGTATTGCAGTCTTTTTCGTGACGTCGAACCCGTTGGCTCGCCGTCAGGTCACGGACGTCCGCGGAAGTCCGGTGATCGCAGAGCCATCTGTGGACTCGGCCCGGCAGTCGGGGCACAGGCCCCAGTAGGTGACCTCGGCCTCGTCGATGACGAAGCCGTGTTTGTCGCTCGGTTCGAGACACGGGGCCTCCCCCACTGCGCAGTCGACATCGTGGATCGCTCCACACCGGCGGCAGACGAGATGGTGGTGGTTGTCACCGATCCGGTTCTCATACCTGACGGACGAGCCTGCCGGTTCGATGTGCCGCAGTAGACCGCGTTCGGAGCAGACGCGAAGTACGTCATACACCGTCTGGGTCGACACGCCGCCGAGTTGTTCGCGGACGCGAGCGGCGACGAAGTCCGCAGTGGAGTGGGGATGCCGCTCCAGCACCTCGAGGACCGCCACCCGCGGCGCGGTCACCCGAAGGCCCACTGCACGCAACTGCTCTCGCGTGTCCGGGGTTGGTTGCTGCGAACTCATGTCTTCGACCGTACGCCCTTTTCTGGATTGAGTCCAGATTTAATCTGGAATCCATCCAATCTGGTGGCGGCGTGCGAGTGGGCTGCGAGATGCTCAGGCCCCCGCAAGGACCAGTACGGCACTACAACAGGTGCCGATGTGATTGAAGCGACGGAAATCGGGAATCCCCTGCACGTGACCACACCACCGAACGACCCCAGCGCGACTACTGCGGCAACGACAGACGACGGACCAGACCCGGACGCCATCACGTCGCTGACGGATGTGGTCCGGCCCGACGGCCCCCGTCCGGTGGCGCACGCCCTCGCCTCCGTCGAGGAACTCTCCGCGGTCGATGCGCCGGCGGGTCAACTCGCCGACCTGGTGAACGGCGCGATCCCGACCGCGGTTCTAGATGTTCTGCGTGGTCGGTGGCTCGGGCATCCCCTCCATCCCGTGCTGGTCACCGTGCCCATCGGCGCCTGGATGGCAGTGCCCGTCTTGGACCTCACCGGCCAGCGCATCGCTGCCCAGCGGCTGGTCGCGTTCGGCATCGCAGCGGCACTCCCGGCTTCGATCACAGGGCTTGCCGAGTACACAACGCTCGACACGGCCCAGCGCCGGGTCGCAGTTGTGCACATGGCCGCAAACACCGTCAGCCTCGGCTGCCTGGCGCGGTCCTGGTGGCACCGCCACAACGGGTTTGCGCTGCGCGGTGGAGGTTGGTCGCTCGCAGGCCTGGCGATCAGTGGCGTTGCCGGTGCGCTCGGCGGTCATCTGTCCTACTCACAAAGCGCCGGCGTGCTCCGCGAACGCTGACCTCAGGGGCGGTTCAGCCCGAGGGCACCCAGGCACATCTGGTCGAGCGTGTCGAGGAGGGCCTTCTCGTCAGCGTCCTCCCCCTGCACAAGCCACAAATAGAGCGTGTGGTCCACCATCGCGGCCAGCGAGCGGGCCGCCAGCTCCGGATCGAGCGTGGCTGACACCTCGCCGTCGTCCTGCCACCGGGCGATCGCGCGAGCGCTGCGTTCGATGAGTTCGCGGCGATGTTCATGGCGCAGGCGTCGGAAGTCGGTGTTGAAGGTCGCGACCTGTTCGACGATCGCCATCAGCTTCGCGTTTCGCCGATAGGCCTGGTAATACGCACGATTGGAGTTGATGAGCCGCTGCGCCGGTGAGGCGTTGCCTTCCACGCCGTTTCGGCGGTGGATGTCCTCGAACAGTCGAGTGCTCAGTTCCCAGAACACGGCGTCTTTCGACTCGAAGTACCGATAGAAGGTGCCGTAGGAAACGTTCGCGGCCTGGGCGATGTGCTCAACCCTGGTGTCCAGGAACCCGACCTCCTCGAACACCACGCGCGCGGCGTCGAGCAACGCATCCCGGGTCTTCCGGCCGCGAGGGGTCAAAGTCTCGACCGCAAGCGCGGTCTTGACAGGTTGCGTGATCACGGTCACACTCTGTCCAAACATGACATGACTGTCAAGTCATGCGGCGGTACACCGGGGAGATGAACATGGGCGCAGTGAACACCAAATACGAACTCGGCGGTATCAACCACCTGGCCTTGGTGTGCTCGGACATGAAACGGACCATCGACTTCTACTCGGGCACCCTGGGCATGCCTCTGATCAAGACCATCGAGCTACCGGCCGATCTGGGTCAGCACTTCTTCTTCGATTGCGGCAACGGAAACACCATCGCGTTCTTCTGGCTGGCAGACTCGCCTGACGCCGCACCGGGTGTCGCGGCGCCGAAGGGCCTCCCCGACGAGGGCGAGCTCGCCAGCGCGGTCGGCTCGATGAACCACGTGGCCTTTGCGGTGCCGCCCGAGAAGTTCGACGAATACTACGACCGGTTCACGTCCGAGGGCATCAAGGTGAGCCAGGTGCTCAATCACGATGACAGCGCTTTCGGGGTGTCTCGCCACGTGCATCCCGGCACATTCGTGCGGTCGTTCTACTTCCAGGACCCGGACGGGGTACTGCTCGAGTTCGCCTGCTGGACTCGTGAATTCACCGATGCGACGTCGCTCACGAGCCGAAGACCGCTGCCGACCGGCGCGTGGCAACCTCTCCGTAGCCAGAGATCGCGAGACCATCGACGAGAGGAACTGTAGTGCCACGTCTTCGCCAAGTACCCCGCGCGGAGGTCACCGACGAGAAGATCCTGTACTTCTACGACAGGCTCTTCGGCCCCGACAAAGACCCGGCGGTCGACGGGGGAACTGTTCACGGCACTCCGGGCGACTGGTGGACTGTCTTCGCGCAGTCACCCAACGTATTCGACCATGCAGTAAGGGGATTCGCCCTCTACCGCAACGCGACGCTCGACCCGATGCTGCGTGAGCTCGGCCAGTGCCGGGCCGGATATGCGCGGGGCAGCCAATTCGTCTTCTCCCAGCACTCCAAACAGATGCGTTCGCTGGGGATGCCCGATGAGAAGATCGCCGCCATCGCGCACTGGCAGATCGCCGACTGCTACACCGAACTGGAACGGGCCGTGCTCGCGTATACCGATGGTCTGGTGTTCGACGGCGGTCGGGTGTCCGGCGCGGTCGTCGACATCCTCAAGGCCGATCTCAGCGATCCCGAGATCCTCGAACTGACGTACATCACATGCCTTTACGACATGCATGCCACCATCTGTCGCGCCTTGCGCCTCGAGTTCGACGACCGCGAGGAGCCGGTCGTCGAGGTCGAGGTGCCTGCCGGCATCGGTGCTCGTGATCTGTCTGCGGACCTTTCCGGAGAGTGACGCCGTCGACACGATCAGTTTCCACATCGACCACGACGTCGAACCCGCTCCAGCAAAACGACTCGAGGTCGGTGCCCAGCTGACGTAACCATGTTCGGGGACACCATTTTTCGGGTTCTCCCGTTCTACGTAGCGAGGACACGTCAACCTGTAGGTTTCGAGCCATGACCTCACAACGTGTCGGCCGCCTGATTCCTGCCGTCATGGCTCTGTCGGCCGCCGCCTTCGCCTGGATGGCCCCCGCCGCTTCCGCCGACGTCGCCGACGTCACCATCGTCCCGGGACTGAGCGGTGGGCCGACCACGCCTTTCGGCACCGGGTGCACTTACCTCGTCATCGCTCGGACCGCTGACGCGCCGCATTCCCCGAGCGAAAGTGGCGTGGGAATCGTCGACCTCAATCAGGCGTCGACGTTGTTCCCGCAGGAGTTGATCTGGGACTACATCGACCCCTACTACTCATCGCCCGTGGTTTTCGACCACGCATTTGCCCTGTGGACCCCGCATCGTCCGGGCGAACACGCCATCATGGCCTTTCAGACATCCGCCGGCGGACCCATCGAGACCGTCATGGTCAAACCCGGCACTCCGATCGGTCCTGGCTGCCTCGTCTCGCCGTAGACCACCACCGGAAACCGCCCACGCGCAGAGTCACCTTCCAAGGTGAATCGCGGGTGGGCGGTTTCTGTGATGGCTTGCCTCAGATCACCAGTCCCAGAAGCAGTACAACGATGAGGCCGGACACCGACAACACGGTCTCCATGATCGACCACGTCTTGATCGTCTGGCCGACGCTCATGCCGAAGTACTCCTTCACCAGCCAGAAGCCGGCGTCGTTGACGTGTGAGAAGAAGACCGAGCCGGCACCGATGGCCAGGACCACCAGCGACAGCTCGCCGCTGCTCAGCCCGTCGACAAGACCCAGGATGAGCGAGGACGCGGTGATCGTGGCAATGGTGGCCGACCCTGTCGCCAGCCGGATCAGGGCGGCGAGCACCCAGGCGAGCAGCAGCACGGAGATGTTCGCTTCTTTGGCCCAATCGGCGAGCAACGTGCCGATCCCGCTGTCGACGAGAACCTGCTTGAAGCCGCCGCCCGCAGCGACGATGAGCAAGATGCCGGCGATCGCGGGCAGTGCGGCACCGGTCGTCTTGGAGATGGTGTCGCGGTCCATTCCCGACCCACGCCCGAGGGTGAACATCGCGACCACCACCGCGATCAGCAGGGCGATGATCGGGGTTCCGAGCACGTCGAGTACCTGCCGCACGATCTGGTCGTCATCGCTGATGAAGATCTCGGCGATGGCCTTGCCCAGCATCAACACAACCGGAAGCAGGACGCTGAAGATCGTGATGGCGAACGACGGGCGCTTGGTCTTGACAAGCGTGTCTTCGGGATCGGCGTCGAACGTGGTGGGCACCGGCAGCACCACCCAGCGGCCCGCGAGTTTTCCGAAGAGAGGTCCGGCGACGATGATGGTCGGGACCGCAACCGCGACACCGAGCGCCAGCGTGGTTCCGAGGTCCGCACCGAGCACGTCGATGGCGACCAGCGGTCCCGGATGGGGCGGCACGAAGCCGTGCATCGCCGAAAGACCTGCGAGAGCGGGGATCCCGACGGTGATCAGCGACAGGCCCGACCGGCGTGCCACCAGGTAGATGACCGGCATCAACAGCACCAGGCCGATCTCGAAGAACATCGGCAGACCGATGATCGCACCGACGAGGGCCATCGCCCACGGCAGCATGCGGGGAGAAGCGTGCCCCACAATGGTGTCGACGATCTCATCGGCGCCACCGGAGTCCGCGAGGAGCTTTGCGAACATCGAACCGAGCGCGATCAGGATCCCGACTCCGGCCGCGGTGCTGCCGAACCCGTCGGTGAACGACTCCAGTACATCCGGAACCGCTTCGCCGGCAACAATTCCCACTGTGAGTCCGCCGGCCACGAGCGCCAGGAACGGGTGCACCTTGGCGATGGTGATCAACACGACGATGACGGCGATGCCGACGAGCGCAGCGAGGATCAACTGCCACCCGGCGGCGACCGGCTCGGGTAGTTCGGTGTCTGCCGCCAGCAGCACCGCCGATGGTGAGCTCATCAGTTCTCCTTGTGTTCTGTCCGGGTGATGTAGGACTCGACGATGTCGTCGATCGACTGATCGATGTCGATGACAATTCCTCGCTCATCGTCGGCGAGTGGTTCGAGAGTGTGGAACTGCGACGACAAAAGTGACGGCGGCATGAAGTGCCCCGGCCGGCTTGCCTGACGTTTCGAGATCACCTCAGGCGTGCCGTCGAGGTGGACAAAACACACCTCGGGACAATGCCGCCGGAGCTGGTCGCGGTACTTGTGCTTGAGCGCCGAACAACTCATCACCCCGCCGTCGGCATGATCGGCCATCCACTGGCCGATCACCTCCAGCCACGGGTGACGATCGTTGTCATCGAGCGGCTGTCCGCTGGACATCTTGGCGATGTTGGCCGGCGGGTGGAAATCGTCTGCATCAGCGAATGGCACCCGGAGGCGCTGCGCCAGCGCGGCTCCGACGGTGGACTTGCCAGACCCCGACACCCCCATGACGACCAGCGGTGCTCGCATTGTTGACTCCTCGCTCTTGTGCTGCCGGTCACAGATATTGCCGCAATGATCATACTTTTGCAAGAGCCTGAGTGCTTAAAGCATTCTTTTGAAGAGGCTTGGCGACAATGAGAAGATAAATCGGTGGCAACAGACGCGAGTGTGGGTGAACTTCATGGCAGCGTTCTCACCGGCGTGGGCACGCAGATCGTCTCCGGGCATCACCGCGAGGGCGAGGTTCTCACTCTCGACAGCATCGGGGTGCAGTACGGGGTGTCGCGTACCGTCGCCCGCGAAGCCATCCGGGTCTTGGAATCGATGGGTCTCGTGGCCTCACGCCGCCGCGTCGGTATCACCATTCAGCCCCGCAGCCACTGGCATGTCTTCGACCCACGACTGATCCGTTGGCGACTCGACGCCGGGGAGCGAACCGACTTCCTTCTGACCCTGTCAGAGCTGCGGCGCGGGTTCGAACCGGTCGCCGCGGCCCTTGCTGCAGAGCGCGCGGACGAGCACCAGTGCCGCATCCTCGCTGCCGCGGTCTCGGACATGGTCGTGCACGGCCGGTCGGGCGACCTCGACCAGTATCTGTTGGCGGACAAGGTCTTCCATCGCACCCTGCTCGAAGCGAGCGGGAACGAGATGTTCCGCGCGCTGAGCGATGTGGTCGGTGAGGTGCTCGCCGGTCGTACACATCACGGCATGATGCCGACCAACCCCAACCCTGCGGCCATCGACCTCCACGACACGGTCGCCCGGGCCATTCGCTTACGGAACCCTGCGGACGCCGAACGGGCCATGCGCGAGATCATCATCGAAGCAGCGGACGCTGTTCGCGAACCCGACCAGGACTAGCGGTTACCCGGCCGGATGATCTGGGTCGGCTTCATCCTCATCGATGGCGGCAGCCATCGGTTGACGCCACGACGCAGAGTGAACAGCGCAGACAACAGCAGCAACGCGAACTGCAGCCACCCCATGAACTTGATGACGCCGGATATGGACGGATAGTCGAAGAGGAGATCGATACCCATCGGGATGCACAGCAGCATCACCAGCACAGCGGTCACGTAGACGTTCCTGGCACCCCGACTGCGGTGCCGAGACGTCGCCACCAGCAGCGGGTACTGCACGGCGAGCAGAACAAGCGTTGCGACGAGCATCGCCGGGGGGGAAGAAGCTCGACAACGAGTCGATGCGGTCCGCAGGCGCCGCCGCACCGGGATCACGGGCGACATCGGCCTGGAGGCGCTCGTTGAGCAGATCGCTGATGGACCCCGAGTTCACGAACCCGTAAACCACACTGACCAGCGCAGCAGCGGCACCACCCAGCCACAGCAACCAGGCGTGGTACAGCGCGGCCGGAGGAGGTGTCGGCTCATCGAGCACCGCGTGGTCTTTGTCCTTGGACTGTCGCCCCGCCTCGATCGCCGCCAGATCCATCGCGTCGAGTTCGGCCAATGACGGCATGCCGGAGAGGTCGGACGGCACTTCTACCGGGCCGTCGGGGCCGATACTCGATTTCTCGAGGTCGGGGCCATCGCGGTCCGGGTCCATCGGCTGCTTGTCTGGGTCCTGCGTCACACCGTCGATTGTTCCACTAGTCCACCTGCGCCCTGACCAGAGTGCGCACCTTCCGTCTTTCCACCAGGTTGCCGTCCGACACCGTTCCCGACAACGATGGTCGGATGAACACACGTGTCGAGGTCACCAGCGTCGAAGAACTGCGCGCCCTGGTCGGCGAACCAATCGATCGCGTCGCGAAGAAGGTGCGCCCCGAACTCCTGCCAGTGCATCTCGAGTGGTTGGCGCGGTCGCCCTTCGCTTTCGTCGCCACCACCGACGCCGACGGTCGCGTGGATGTCTCGCCGAAAGGCGATCCCCCCGGCTTTGTGCACGTCATCGATTCGCGAACGATCGCCATACCCGAGCGGCCGGGAAACCGGCGCGTCGACGGCTACCTGAACGTGCTGTCCAACCCACACGTCGGCACCAACTTCCTGGTCCCCGGCAGGGGTGACACCCTGAGGATCAACGGGACCGCGACTGTTCTGAGGGACGCGGACTACTTCGACGCACTGGCGATCCGCGGCCGACGGCCCATCCTCGCCCTCGAGGTCGCCGTCGAGGAGGTGTTCTTCCATTGCGCCAAAGCATTCATGCGCGCCGACCTCTGGCGTCCGGAAACGTGGAAACCAGACGTGTTGCCCAGCCCCGCCGAGATCACGCACGTGTTGAACAAGGGGTCGAATCTCGAAGAGCTGCAGAAGTATTACGGCGAGAGCTACGGGAAGAAGCTGTACTGATCCAGCGCCTCACGAGCTGATCTTCAACATCCGGCCCACCGTCGCCTGCCACATCGACCCGTCGGCACCGATGGTCCCGGTCAATTGCAAGGGTTCGTCGACGGGGGCTGCTCCGACCTCGGTGAAGGCTCGCCGCGTGCCCGTCGCGAAATCGACGGCCGCGAAGTAGACCGGTCCGATCTGCTGAATCCCGTTGCCCGCCAATGCTTCAGTCGAGGGCGCATAGGCCAGCGCATAGATGAGGCCGTCGGATCGCGACAATTTCGGCAGAGTCGCCATACGATCGCGGGTTTCCCAGACGCGATGGCATCCGGTGTCGGTGACGTCGATGCGGGTCATCCCTCCGGCGAACGTCGCGGCCGGCGGGTCACTGGGCCCGGGTGTCGCGAACGGCGGATAGCCGAACCCGTACGTACTGGGGATGACAAGCGAATTGCCCCACGCCATCGGTGAATTCTCGGTGCCTTGCCCGGAGGTGCCGAAGGCGGGCGTTTCGCACACCACCGACCCGTTGTCGCTGCGGCGGACGATCAGATTGGGCCGCTCGGCGTCGTCGACGATTGCCACGAACTCGTCGTCCACCCCGAAATATGTTGGTGTGGTGCCGGATCCAGGAGCCAGCTGCCCGGGCTTTCGGACACTCCCCGCAGTGTAGGTCTGCCGCCAGACGGTCGTGGGCGTGCCGGTGTCGTCGGCGTGCATCTCGTAGAGGGCACGATCGGTGAGGACGGAAGCACCCTCCCGCCGAACACTCAAACCGTTCGTGAGCCTCTCGCCCGGTGGCAGGTGTATCGAAGCGACGTGGCCGTCAGCGGAGATCGTGCCCATCACTCCACCGGTGGTCGCGAACCAGATGCGCTGTTGATAGTCGGGTGCCAATCCGGTGATGGCATCTCCGGCGGGAATGTGAGCGCTCACGTCGATTCGCTCGGCGACGTACAGAATCCACTGCTCGGCAGCGGTTTTGCGATGCGCGACCTTGAGCACCGAGCCGGATCCGTCGGCCATCACCACGCGGTCGCGGCTGTCGAGATATCCGTAGACGCCGCCCAGGAGACCGCCCTTGGTGAGCTGGATGGACGCGATCGGCTGGGCGGTGACCGGATCGAAGAGTTGCACGGTGGGCACCGCGACGCCGGGCGGGTCGACACCCACGTATCCGGTGCACAACGCCACGGGCATGCCATCGCTACCAATGAAGGTCGCCGCACATGCTCCACCGGGCAACGACGAGGCGGCCACACGACCGGCCACTCCGGGCCCGGGATGCGGCGTGGTGTCCGTCGACGCCAAGTCCCCATGGATCAACGACGTCCCCGGCGGCCCGACATCGGGGATGCCCGGTGTCGCCTGGGCAGGCCCGGCGTTCAGTGCTATGACCAGTGTCGTGAGCAGAACTGCAATTGTCCGGACGCGCAACATCCACACATGAAACCACGGCCACCCGGCCACATCCTCCGACTCCAGCCAGAAACTCCGGCTGCAACCGGAGGAAGTGCTCGAAACCGGAGGAACTACCGACTAGACCAGCAGTTCGGCGATCTGAATCGTGTTGAGGGCAGCGCCCTTACGGAGGTTGTCGCCGGAGACGAACAGCGCCAGACCGCGTCCCTCGGGTGCGCCCGGATCCTGACGGATACGGCCGACCAACGAGTTGTCCTTGCCTGCAGCAGCCAGCGGGGTGGGCACATCGGTCAACGTGACGCCGGCGGCGTCAGCCAAGATCTTGGTGGCCTCTTCGACCGACAACGGATTCGCGAACTCGGCGTTGATCGACAACGAGTGCCCGGTGAACACGGGAACCCGCACACACGTGCCGCTCACCAGCAGATCGGGCAGGCCGAGGATCTTGCGGGACTCGTTGCGCAGCTTCTGGTCTTCGTCGGTCTCACCCGAACCGTCGTCGACAAGCGAACCGGCCAGCGGGAGCACGTTGAAGGCAATGGGCGCAACATATTTGACAGGATCAGGCAGCGACACCGCCGATCCGTCATGCACCAGCTTCTCGGCATCGTCGATGCCCGCCCGCAACTGGGTGGCGAGCTCTTCGACGCCGGCGAGACCACTACCGGAGACCGCCTGGTACGACGAGATGATCAGACGCTGCAGGCCAGCCGCGTCATGCAACGGCTTGAGCACCGGCATCGCGGCCATCGTGGTGCAGTTCGGATTGGCGATGATGCTCTTGGTCAGGTTCTTCGCCTGCTCACCGTTGACCTCTGAGACAACCAGCGGCACATCGGGATCCTTGCGCCAGGCCGACGAGTTGTCGATCACGGTGACACCGGCGGCGGCGAAACGCGGCGCCTGCTCACGAGACATGGTCGCACCGGCGGAGAACAGCGCGATGTCGAGGCCGGTGGGATCTGCGGTCGATGCATCCTCGACCTCGATCTCGCCACCACGCCACGGCAGCTTCTTGCCCGCCGATCGTGACGACGCGAAGAAGCGGATCTCGTCAGCCGGAAAGTTGCGTTCTTCCAACAGCTTTCGCATGACGGCGCCGACCTGGCCGGTCGCGCCGACAACTCCTACCCGTACACCCATTGCTATCGCCCCGTTCCGGCGTAGACGGTGGCCTCTTCCTCGCCACCGAGATCAAACGCGTCGTGCAGCACGCGCACAGCCTTGTCCAGCTCGGTGTCGCGGCACAGCACTGAGATCCGGATCTCCGACGTGGAGATCAGCTCGATGTTGACGCCCGCCTCCGAGAGGGCCTCACAGAATGTGGCCGTGACGCCCGGATGCGACTTCATGCCCGCACCCACCAGCGACACCTTGCCGATGTGATCGTCGTAGAGGATCGAGCTGAAGCCGATTTCTTCCTTCAGCGTCGACAACTTCTCCACGGCGATCGGACCGAGTTCCTTGGGGCACGTGAACGTGATGTCGGTCTTGCCCGTCTCGACCTTGGAGACGTTCTGCAGCACCATGTCGATGTTGATCTCGGCATCGGCGACAGCACGGAAGACCTTGGCGGCGTAGCCCGGCTTGTCGTCCAGGCCGACAACCGTCACCTTGGCTTCGCTGCGGTCGTGGGCAACGCCGGTGAGGATGGCTTCTTCCACGGGAATGTCCTCCATCGATCCGGACACCATGGTGCCGGGTTTGGTTGAGTACGACGAGCGCACGTGAACGGGAACGTTGTAACGGCGGGCATATTCCACGCAGCGCAGCATCAGCACCTTCGCGCCACATGCGGCCATCTCGAGCATCTCTTCGAACGAGACCGTCGCCAAGTGGCGGGCGTTCGGGACGATGCGCGGGTCAGCGGTGTAGATGCCGTCGACGTCGGTGTAGATCTCGCAGACATCGGCGTTGAGGGCCGCGGCAAGTGCCACAGCGGTGGTGTCGGACCCACCACGACCCAGCGTGGTGACGTCCTTGGTGTCCTGCGAGACACCCTGGAAGCCCGCGACGAGAACGATTTTGCCCTCGTCGAGCGCCGACCGGACGCGGCCAGGCGTGACATCGATGATCTTGGCCTTGCCATGGCTGCTGGTGGTGATCACACCCGCCTGCGAACCGGTGAACGACTGGGCTTCCGCGCCGAGGGAGCTGATGGCCATCGCGACCAGCGCGTTCGAGATGCGCTCACCCGAGGTGAGCAGCATGTCCATCTCGCGGGGCGGCGGCGCCGGGCAGACCTGCTCGGCGAGGTCGAGCAGCTCGTCGGTGGTGTCGCCCATCGCCGACACCACGACCACCACGTCGTTGCCCGCCTTACGGGTCGCGACGATGCGCTCGGCCACTCTGCGGATCCGTTCGGCGTCGCCAACCGAGGAGCCGCCGTACTTCTGCACGACCAGAGCCACCGAGTTTCCCTTCTCTAGCTGCTGCGAACCTTCAAAATCAGTGAGCGGGCAACAGTGCAAGACTGCCTCCCGCCTCGTGCAAGGATAGCCACCCGCAACTCCCCCACGTGCAAGCGTGTCGCTGCGCCGTCGAGCCGAGAGACCGCCGCCCACCGGGGCTCAGGCCGGGCACGCGGCAATTGCTTTAGCGTGCTTCGGAACTGGCGGATCGGCCGTGCAACCGACAGCGCCCGCCCCGAGCGAGCGTTCGGCACTAGGATCGCTCAGGTGCTGACCCGAGCGAGATTCGAATCCGTCAGCGACCTCCTGTACCGACGGCGTGACTGGGTCGAGCCGATCGCCGCCTTCCTCCTCATCCGTCTGGTCGGCATGCTCGTGCTGGAGCGGTTCACGCAGCTGCGCGGCAGCAGCCTCGGCGCGGCGCTCTCGGCGTGGGACGGCAAGTGGATGCTCGCCATCGCCGAGCACGGGTACGGGGGCGTGCCGCTGACCCAGACCGACGCGCAGGGTATGCGTGACTCCGACACGCCATACGCGTTCTTCCCCGGCTATCCGTTGCTCGCCGGGGCGCTGGACAAGGTGCCCGGTTTCAGTCCGCTGGGTGCCGCCCTCACCGTGAACGTGGTGCTCGGGTGCCTGGCCGCGGTGGGTGTCGCCCGGATCGGAACACTGTGCGCCGCACAGATGCAGAACCGTGAACACAAGTCCCGGCTCGTGCCCGCACGCTTCACCGCTTGGTTTGCCGAGGACATCCACCGGGCCGACGACGGCCAGGTGGTGCGCGTCAAGGCCGATCCGCGTCGGGCTGGGCTGCTGCTCGCCGTTCTGTTCGCCGCAGCGCCGATGGGCATCGTCTTGTCGATGGCCTACACCGAGGCGCTGTTCTGCGCGCTTGCGGCGTGGGCGCTGATCGGCGTGCTGGAGCGACGATGGTTGCTCGCCGGTGTCTGCACGATGCTGGCCGGACTGAGCCGTCCGACCGCGGTGGTCCTGATCGTTGTCGTGGTGGTGGCTGCGGCGCTGCGATTCCGCGACGGACCTAGGGCGTGGGCGGCCATCGTCCTCAGTCCGCTCGGCTACCTGGGGTATCTGGCGGTGGTCTGGCACAAGACGGGCGAACCACTCGGCTGGTTCAAGATCCAGACCGAGGGCTGGGACACACGGGTCGACTACGGCCAGGCCGCCTACGAGTTCATCAACTACGCGCTTGTGAACTCCGGCGAAATCGCGCCGGTGGCCACGGCCTGGATCATGCTGATCACCATCGCCTTGGCGTTGCTGAGTTTCGCCGAGCGGGTGCCGTGGCCGGTGGCGGTGTACGGAGCACTGGTGGTCGTATCCATCGGCGCCTCGAGCGGTCTGATGATGAGCCGCCCCCGACTGCTGCTCCCGGCGTTCGTCTTGCTGATCCCGATCGCGATCGGCCTGGCCAAACGTCGCGGGTCCACACAGATCCTGGTCTCGCTCGCGGTTGTCGCCTTCAGCTCATGGTTCGGCGCACACATGTTGACGGTCTATCCACACGCCATGTGACCTGCGCGTCAGTGACCGTCACGCAATCTGGCCGCCCTCGATTCGAACCCGTCGCACAGCGCGGCCACACCCTGGGTGAGTAGATGGCGGGGGTCGGTGAGTTCTGAATGATGCGTGCCGACCAGTGCTGCGAGATGGGGCGGCGGCGCGCTCTCGGGATTGCCCGCCAGGAGATGGGCCAGTCCACTCTGACCTTGATCCTCATCGGCGGCCCGGTCGAGCAGTAGTCGTTCGGCGACGGTGCTGAGCACCGTGCCGGCGATGAGGTTCCACAGGGTCAGCGCCATCTCGGTGGCGACCGCGGGGGTGACCTCGAGATCGAGGAAGGCGTCCACGAGCCAGTCGAGACAGTTCAGGCTCTGCGGGCCCATGCTGGTGCGCGGAGATGCGAAGGCCAGCAGTACCCAGGGGTGGCGCTGATACAGGGTCCAGTCGACCTCGGCCGCGATCAACGCCCGCTCGCGCCACGTCGCATCGTCGGCGGGCGGGTACGGGAAGCGGATGCCGATCTCATTCGACATTTCCCGCAGCAGCGCATCCTTGTCGGCGATGTGCCGGTACAGCGACATCGTGCCAACGCCGAGCCGGTCGGCGATCTTTCGCATGGTGAGGGCGCTGAACCCGTCGGCATCCGCGAGTTCGATCGCGGCGTTGACCACCGCTCCGCGGGTCAGTTTCGCGGACTCGGGTGCCGGTTCAAGGCCATCGCTCACCACACCCTCCTGTGCTGTCATCACATCTCTCCTTCGCCGCGTTCATTGTCCGTGTTCACGGCCGGGACGGTGAACAAAGCCCGAACGATGGAATAAACGCTTTGCGTACAACGTACTCTTATGCGTACGTTGTACTCAGGTTGATCGAGCCGCCACGAGCGGGCGATCGCCGTCCGAACACATGTAGCGCCCTCAACGCGGCCAACGCCGGCGTCCGCTCGTGTGTTCGCAGCGTGATTGGAGCACCCCGTGAGCATCATCGACAAACAGACCGATCCGCGATCCGACGCGAGCACCAGCCGCCCGGACCGCCGGACCTGGCTGGGACTGGCAGTACTGACGCTGCCGGTCTTTCTGGTGTCCATGGACTTCTCCGTCTTGTACCTGGCGATCCCCACCCTGAGCGCCGAACTTGCCCCCTCTGCCACACAGCAGTTGTGGATCGTGGACATCTACGGCTTCCTCATCGCCGGCCTGTTGATCACGATGGGCAATCTCGGCGACCGGTTCGGTCGACGCAAGCTGCTGCTCGTCGGCGCCAGCCTCTTCGGCGTAGCCTCGGCGATCGCAGCATTCGCCCCCGACGCGAGCGCGCTCATCGCCGCCCGCGCCATCATGGGCATAGGTGGCGCAACCCTTCTACCGTCAAGCCTGTCGCTGATCAGCAACATGTTCCCCCGACCCCGTGGCCCGGGCGAAGGCCATCGGCATGTGGACGGCGGCGTTCGCAGGCGGATCGGCCATCGGCCCGGTGATCGGTGGCGCACTCCTCCACCAGTTCTGGTGGGGCTCAGTCTTCTTGATCAACGTGCCCGTACTGCTGATCCTCTTGGTCTTCGGCCCCCGCCTGGTCCCGGAATACCGGTCGCCCAGCTCGGCCCCCTTCGACGTCCTCGGCGTGCTGCTGTCGTTGATCGGCATCCTCCCGCTCGTCTACGCCATCAAGCACGGCGCAGCCGAAGGATTCGACACCACCACAGCCGTCTTCGCGGCCATCGGCATTGTCGGAATGGCGTTGTTCGCCGCCCACGAGCGTCGAATAGAACATCCGTTGATCGACCTCAAGCTCTTCAAGAGCCCCGGTTTCTCCGTTGCGATCGGCAGCGCACTGACGGGCATGATGACCCTTGCCGCGTTGAGCTACCTGAGCGGCATCTACCTGCAGTCGGTCCTCGGACGCGATGTGTTGGAGGCCGCAATTCTCGGTATCCCGATGGCGATCGCCGTGGCGATCTTCTCGATGAGCGCATCGCGAATCGCTGCGTTCATGTCGGTGCGCTGGGCGTTTGTGTTCTCGCTGCTGGCTGCTGCCGTCGGCAACGCAGGCATGCTCGGTCTCGGCGTCGACCATGGCGTACTGGTCTACCTGATCAGCTCCACGCTGGCCGGCGTCGGCTACGGCGTGATCTTCTCGCTGGTTTCCGATGTCGCCGTGTCGTCGGTGCCTGCTCAGCGCAGTGGGTCGGCGGCCGGTCTCTCCGAGACCAGCTTCGAGTTGGGAACGGCGTTCGGACTGGCCGTTCTCGGTTCAGTGGCCACGATGGTCTTCCGCCGGTCCGGTGAGGGCAGCGGAGTTGAGGACACCCTCTCGCAAACACTCACCCAGGCACAGACCCTGGACCCGGGCGCCGGAAGTGCTCTCGCCGACGCCGCACGCAGCGCATTCGTCGACGGCTTGCACATCACGTCGCTGGTGAGCGTGGCACTCTTGGCGGTGGTGGCCGCAGTGGTGGCAATCGTTCTCCGCGAACGCCGGCCGGTCACCGACTAGTCCCCGCCCGGCCCAAGGAGCTGCTGCCCGTGCACCCGCTACTCGCAGACCGATGGAGTGCACGCGGCTACGACGCCGACGCAACCATGTCCGACGAACATCTGCAGTCGATCCTCGAGGCGGGCCGGTGGGCGCCCACGGGTGGCGGTCGCCAGCCGGTCCGCTTTGTCGTCGGCCGCCGCGGTGACCCGACATTCGCCGGGATCACCGACGCACTCAAACGCGGGAACCAATCGTGGGCACCGGCCGCCTCAGCACTGATCGTCCTGTGTACCGACGACCTCCCCGACGACCCGAAAATGCACGACTACGCCACGCTCGACGTGGGACTCGCCGCCGGTCAGATGATCGTTCAAGCCCAGGCCGACGGATGGAACGCCCATCCCATGGGCGGGTTCCGCGCGCCAGACCTGGTGCAGCAGTTCGACATTCCGCACTCGATTCGACCACTACTGGTCCTGGCCATCGGCCGACTCGCTGACACCGCTGCTCTGCCCGCCGACATCCGAGAGCGTGATGGCCGCGAACGCACCCGCCTGCCGTTGTCGGAGATCGCCTTCTCCGAGACCTGGGGACGACCATTGGTTCCGGAGAACCGGTGAACCACCTTTGGACTTCCGCGCCTCGGGAGTACAGTCACAAAAATGCAGCGCGTGCTCCTTCTCGGTTGCCGCGGCGGGGTCTGATCCAGACCGGCTTCCCGTCGCGGGATCTTTGACGCGCCGGTCTCATTCCCCCAACCCCGGAGATTGACCCTCATGCCTGCCGCCGATGCATTCACTTCCAGTTCCAGCCGGATCAGCGAACCCGCCGGACCCATTCCTTCCGGGCAACCGTCGTGGAACCCACAGCGCAATTCCGCGATGCCCGCCCACCGTTATCGCCCGTTTGCCGATGAGGTCGAGAACGTCGCGGTCCCCGACCGCACCTGGCCCGACAAGGTGATCGACCGCGCCCCCATGTGGTGCGCCGTCGACCTTCGTGACGGGAATCAGGCTCTGATCGACCCGATGAGCCCGGCACGTAAGCGCCGCATGTTCGACCTGCTGGTACGGATGGGTTACAAGGAGATCGAGGTGGGGTTCCCCTCGGCCAGCCAGACCGACTACGACTTCGTCCGCGAGATCATCGAAGACGATGCGATCCCGTCGGACGTCACCATCCAGGTCCTGACGCAATGCCGGAACGAGCTGATCGAACGCACCTTCGACGCATGTCGCGGCGCCGCGAATGTCATTGTGCACTTCTACAATTCGACATCAGTACTCCAACGCCGAGTGGTCTTCCGCGCTGACAAGGAGGCCATCAAGAAGATCGCCACCGACGCCGCGCACAAGGTTCGCGCCGAAGAGGTCAAGTACCCCGACACCAATTGGCGTTACGAATACTCCCCGGAGTCGTACACGGGCACCGAGCTCTCCTACGCCAAAGAGGTGTGTGACGCGGTCACCGAGATCATCGACCCCACACCGGAAAAGCCGATCATCCTGAACCTCCCGGCAACCGTGGAGATGGCCACCCCCAACGTGTACGCCGACTCGATCGAGTGGATGCACCGAAACCTCGCCCGCCGCGACTCGGTGATCCTGAGCCTGCATCCGCACAACGATCGCGGAACTGCTGTCGCCGCTGCCGAACTCGGCTACCAGGCCGGCGCCGACCGCATCGAGGGATGCCTGTTCGGCAACGGCGAGCGCACCGGCAACGTCTGCCTGGTGACGCTCGGCATGAACCTGTTCAGTCGCGGGGTCGATCCGCAGATCAACTTCTCCGACATCGACGAGATCCGCCGCACGGTCGAGTACTGCAACCAACTCGGTGTGCACGAGCGACATCCGTACGGCGGCGATCTGGTGTACACCGCGTTCTCCGGTAGCCATCAGGACGCCATCAACAAGGGTCTCGACCAGATGAAGATCTCCGCGGACGAGGCCGACTCGGACATCGACGACATCCTGTGGCAGGTTCCGTACCTGCCGATCGACCCCAAGGACGTCGGCCGCAACTACGAGGCCGTGATCCGGGTCAACAGCCAGTCGGGCAAGGGCGGCGTCGCCTACATCATGAAGGCCGACCACGGACTGTCGCTGCCGCGCCGTTTGCAGATCGAGTTCAGTCGCGAGATCCAGAAGATCACCGACGGTGAAGGCGGCGAGGTCTCTCCCAAGGAGATGTGGGACGTCTTCGCTCAGGAGTACCTGCAGCCGCTCAAGCCGCTCGAACGGATCCGCCAGCGCGTTGACGCCGCGGAGGAAGACGGCGGCGAAGACCGCATCACGGCGACCGTGAAGGTCGACGGTAAAGAGAAAGAAATCACCGGCTCCGGCAACGGACCGCTGGCCGCTTTTGTCGACGCGCTGTCGACCGTCGGGTACGACGTGCAGGTGCTCGACTACGCCGAGCACGCGCTGACCGCAGGCGACGACGCGAATGCCGCTGCCTACGTTGAGGTTCAGGTTCGGGGCGAAACCGTGTGGGGCTGCGGAATAGCACCGTCGATCACCACGGCATCGCTGCGCGCAGTGGTCTCGGCAGTGAACCGGGCAGTGCGTGTGGCCGACGGCAGCGGGGACGCCGATTCCGGCGAGCAGGCCCCACGCACGTGGGCCCCGTAGTCGGTTCCGAGGGCTCTCGTCCCACCTGGTCGGCCCCGGTGCGTTACGCCGAGGCCGACCAGCAGGGCGTGGTCTTCAACGCGCACTACCTGCTGTACTGCGACGAGGCCAGCGCGGAGTTCTGCCGGCAACGGGGAGTCCTCGATTTCGGCGAGATGCTGCGCGTCAAGAAGTCGACGCTCACCTGGACCGCGCCGGCGGTCTGGGGTGAGGTGGTCGACGTCTATGTGACCTGCCCACGCGTCGGACGCACCAGTTTCACGATGTGCTTCGACGTGAAGGTCGCAGATCGGGAGTGCTGCACCGTCGAGACCGTGTATGTCCACGCCGACGAATCCGGTGCGCCACAAGCCATTCCAAATAACGTCGCGCAGATCCTGACCTGCGGCGCACCAATAGCGTAGTCCGCCGCCGGTTCTGCCGGATGGTCATGCTCCGGCCGAATCACCCTCGGCGACAAGTGCTGCAAGAAGTTGCCTCACCGCACCTCGCTGATCACCCATCGGGCGGCTCAACGCCTCGTAAACCCGCGCGGCGCGCACCCCGGTGAGAACAAGGCGGCTGCAGTCCGGGTCCCGGATGGAGAACCGGGGCATGAGCGCGACTCCGTGATCACGTGCCACCATCGACTCGATGACGCGGAAGTCGTTGATGCGGTGGGTGACTCGCGGCGCCACCCCGGTCGCCGCCGCAAGGGAGAGCAGCACGTCGTCAACCGGGAACCCGCCGCGGACGCTGATCCAGTCCTCATCTTCAAGTTCGGCCAGTGTCACCTCGCTGCGGCCGGCCAGACGATGACCACCCCCGACCACCAGGTCGATGGGCTCACGCATCACGGTGGTCACCGACACCCTCGCCTCGACAACCTGCGGCGCTCGCTCATCCCGATGGGTCAGGACAACGACGAAGTCGGCCAGCAATGCAGGTGCATCAACATATTTCACGTCTTCGTCGCCTGCGATCACCCGGATCCGACGATCGCTCATCCGGTTGAGGACACCCGGCAGCAGAAGTGCCGCTCCCGAAGGGAACATCGCCAAGCGCACTTCGCCGACTGCGTCATCGCGGTACGACGCCATCTCCGCCTCGGCCCGCTGCACAGCGGCGATGACCTCGTCGGCACGTAGTACCAACGCGCGACCGGCGTCCGTGAGACGAACCCGCCGGCCATCTTGTTCGAGCAAGGCGATCCCGGCTTCGCGGCCCAGTACCTTCAACTGCTGCGACACCGCTGACGGTGTCATGTTCATCGCCTGAGCTACGGCTCCCACGGTGCCGCGGTCTGCGAGCTGCCTCAGGATTCGTAGTCGCTGCAGATCCATGTGGTCACGCTACACAGTTGGCGGCCCTACCTTCAGGTCTGCCACATCATTCTCAACGGCGGCGACGAACAGCAATCTGCCCTTTGCGGCGGGGAGCATAAGCGACGCCGCGACTGTGCCACCGCTCAGCAGGTTTCGTCGTCGGAAGCAGTTCGAACTTCTCGAGCACGGTCCGCAGGGTGACATCCATTTCCATGTTCGCGAAGGCCGCACCGATGCACCGGCGGGTTCCACCGCCGAACGGGAGCCATGCGGCGGACGGCTTGTGATCCAGGAATCGACTGGGGTCGAATCGTTCTGGATCCTCGAACTGCTCACTGTCGTCGTGCAGCAGAGAGATGCTGACAAGCACCGTGTGCCCCTGCGGGATGCGCCACTCGCCCAGCTCCAGCACAGGAGCCACCACTGTCCGCCCGGCGAGATCGATCACGGGCCGGCTGCGCTGCACTTCCAGGATCGTCGCCTGCCGGAACGCGGTGTCCCCCTCGTCGACCTCAGCGGTCAAGCGGGCCAACACATCCGGGTTGCGGCGCAATCGCTCGAACGCCCACGCCAGCGTGGTGGCGGTGGTCTCGTGGCCCGCGGCGAGCAGCGTCGCCAGTTCGTCGGCGATCTCTGTGGTCGACATCGGCGACCCGTCGTCGTAAGTACTTCGCAGCATCAGCGAGACGATGTCGGTACGTTCGGCGAAGTCAGGGTCGCTGCGCACCGTGGAGATCAGGTCTTCGATGATCGAGTCGTATTCACGACGGCGAGCCATGAATCGTTCCCAGGGGTCGAACCGGCCGAGGTTGATCGCCGTGTTCGGCAATGTCGCGAGGCGCGAGCCCAATTCGACCATCGGCGGAATGATGCGCCGTAGTGAGTCGAGCTGCTCCCCATCGGCGCCGAACACCGCACGAAGAATCGCATTGAGCGTTATCCGCATCATCGGAGCCAGACTTTCGAACTCGCGATCTTCCGGCCAGGCTTCGGTCTCGCGCAGGACCTCTTCCTCGATTATCTGCTCGTAGCCCTTCACGCTCTTGCCGTGCAGCGGAGGAGTGAGCAGTTTTCGTCTGCGGCGATGGTCGTCACCTTCGAGCGAGAACATCGAGTGGTCGCCGAGGATCCGGCCGAGGTTGGGTTGCACGTTGCTCAGCACTCCGGCCGGTGTGGTGAACAGCTGTTTGGCCAAGTGCGGGTCCGATACCACCACCGTGTTCCCGAAGACCGGGATGTTCAGTGTGAACGCCGGCCCGTAGCGCCTGGCGAGCACCTGCATCGTCTGCCGACGTGCGGCGACAAACGCGAGTCCTTGCACGTGCCGGTGCAGTCGTGGACCAGGCGGCAGGTGTACCGACTCCTCTGCCTGACGACTGTCTTTCGTTTCTGTATGAGCTGGCCCCATGTTCGAACGCTCCCGTCTCGGCGCCGCCCGGTACTACGCCGTACCACTGCGACGGTACGCTCCCGTACCAGGCGACAACAAGGGGTCGTATCGTTGAATCGATGGCAACCAACCCGCAGTCAGTCGACCAACTGCAGCCCGCCGACGCCGGCGGGTCAGCATTCCGGGTTCGGCTGCTCGACGCGCTGGCCACTTCGATCGAGGTCCGTGGGTACCGGGCGAGCACCATCGCCGACATCGTCGGCATCGCCCGGACGTCGCGACGAACCTTCTACCAGGAGTTCTCCGGAAAAGAAGATTGCTTCATCGAATTGCTACGGCGTGCGAACACCTCCATGATCGATGAGATCGTGGCAGCTGTGGATCCGAACGCCGGGTGGATCACGCAGATCAGGCAGGCCATCGGCGCATACGTGAAGTCGATCGAGATGGATCCAGCCATCACATTGAGCTGGATTCGCGAGCTCCCCGCCCTGGGAACCAGTGCCCGACCGGTTCAGCGGCACGCAATGGAAGAACTGATCGGCACCCTCGTCATGTTGACGAGCACACCTCAGATGCGGGCTGTAGGCGTGGAGTCGGTATCGCGGTCGATGGCCACCTTGCTGCTGGGAGGTCTACGCGAACTGACGGCGGTCGCAGTCGAGGACGGCAGGCCGATCAACTCGATGACCGAGACCATGGTCGAGGCCTGCATTGCGCTTCTGGGCCCCCGACCGGACGTTCCTCGGACGTAGTTGCCGAAACAGCAAGAATAGTTGTCGAAAACAGCGGTTCGCGGCCATTGTGGAGACATGAGCCAAGAATTCTGGGACGAGCACTACAGCAGCGCCGAACAACTCTTCAGCAACAACCCCAATCCAGTCCTCGTCGACGAGGTGGCGGACCTGCCACCCGGACGGGCGCTCGACCTCGGATGCGGTGAGGGCGCCGATGCCCGCTGGCTCGCCGAGCGCGGATGGCAGGTGACCGCCGTCGACATCTCGCAGGTCGCCATCGACCGCGCCATGAAATTGGGCGACTCGGACGCCATCACCTGGGTACGTGGTGATCCGCTCGCCGACCCGCCGACGCCGACCTCATACGACCTCGTGTCGATGCAATACCTCCACAGCGTTCCCCGGTCCGACGGCGGCCAGACCGCCCGCGCGCTCGCGAACGCCGTCGCGCCAGGCGGAACGCTGCTCATCGTGGGCCACGAGATCCGAGAAGGCCACAACTGGAAGGGAATCGACCCGCGGGACTTCTACGACCCACACGACTTCGCCGAGCTCCTCGGCGACGAGTGGACGGTGCTGATCGACCGCACCCAGCCCCGGACGACCGCCCCTCCCGGAAACTCACACCACACACACGACACGGTCCTAAAAGCTGTTCGCTCACAGTAGGACTACGACATCAGGTTTGCCGCCTCCCGGTCAGCCCAATCCATCCGTGCGCACGGGGTAGGCCTCCAGCATCATGCCGGCGACTGCTCCGAGTGCCTCGGACCACGCATCCGTCATGGCACCCGTCCACTCGGCACCTCCGCGGTCAGCCATGGTGGCGATCATCGTGGACGCGACCCAGTTGTACATCTCAGGCGTGACGCCCCACGATGCGTGCCTCTGGCCCAGCGCCCCCAGCGAGGCACGGAGCCACGTCGGATCCTCGAGGTGGTCGAGCACGGCGACGATGGCATCCTGGAGCATTCGCGCTTGCGGGCGGATGTCGCTGCTAAAAAGCGCTCGTGCCGAGGGGTATTCGGCGAACAATCGATCATAGAAGTCGGTTGTGAGCCCAACGTCGTCGTCGGCGACCAGCATGAGGCTCCGCTCGAGCAACACCTTGTCCACGTTCACCCTCTCCAAGACTCCGGCGGATTATGCGCGCCGTGGCATCACTTGTAGTTCGGGTTGTTGATCACCGGTATCTCGATGTTGATCGGCATCCGGAGTTCTGAGGTGTAGAACAAGACGAACTGGCGCAAGAACTCGTCGAACAACCAGTAGGCCTCTTCCGGGACACCCACGTCGAGAAGCCCTTCACGCACAGCCACAAACGGACCCCAGGCGGTTTCGAGCAACGGCGTCCAGACGGGCTCCCGCGGAATCCGCAGCCACTCGGCCACCTGATCGCCGAGCATGAATCGGGTCAACGCACCGAGAATGGGCCGGCTGAGCAACGTCAGGTCCAGATTCATACCCAGACCCAGGAGGATGTCGGCGAGTTTGATGCCCTCGGGTGTGGGCGCGAGGATCGGGTCGAGAACCTGCTTGGCCTGCGAGTCGGCCTGATCCCACGAGGCCGGGATGTACTGGTCTTGCACACCGAGCAGGTGTGCGGCCAGTTGCCAGGAATGCAGGAAGCCCTCCGACTCGGCGGCCGGGATCTGCACGTTCCACTTCTTCAGGTTTCGCATCACGGTGGTCGGCAAGCTGTGCCAGGTGACCATGATGTCGGCCTGGCTGATCGGGATGTCTTCTGGCGCAGACCCTGTCCAGTGCGGCGACTGCGGAAGCAGGTGCCGAACCGCCGCGTGCGCGAGCCGAGTCTTGACGCAGGTGATCACCATTTCACCGTCAGGTTGGTAGGCATTGAGCGAACCGATGTCGTACCCGAGTTTGGCGGTCTTGGTGATGCGGTCCTTCATGTCCGCGCCGCCCTTGGAGTAGTACACCGCCCGCGCCTCTTTGGGGATGACGGTGCTCATCATGCCGCTGGCGAAGCCGTACAGAACACCCAGATAGGTGCCGCGCTTCTGGTTGAACTCGACCGCTGTGGCCAGCTTGCCCTGATCCGCCCACGACGGCATCTGCCGCGCGTACTCGATGAAATCCCGCAGGTCATTCGGCAGGCCGGCGGGCAACGCCTGGCCGTTCTTGGTCCAGTGCTTCAACAACTCGTTCACGCGCGGCACCTCGCCGCGGTCGATCAACGACGCAACCACCGGATCGGCCTCGTTGTCCCACACGCCCCGAGGGTCGGCCCCGCTACCGGTTCCCGGCACCGAACCTGCCGGCGACCATGTCCACGGGGTCGCCGGAACGATGACCGCTGCAGCGCCGGCCGCACCCAACACCCCGCCCGCTTTCAACGCGTTGCGCCTACTGAAGTTGTCCACGCTATTCACTCCCCGTCCGACCATGAATTCATTCGCTGATGCAATGAAACAATCAGCGTTTCTTAGTAACATGGTTAGCACAAAAGTGTTGCCGGTCACAAGCGGTGCAGTTTCCTCGTGCGACTCACACCTGTTCGAACGAACTGAGCCCCGGGAACCGGTACCGTCTTCGTCTATGGCGACGTCGAGCACCCGAGCGATGCTCGAACGCGCGTACAAAGACGCGATCAGAAGGACCGACGCCGGCGACGACACCACCCGCACCCGATTGCTCGACGCGGCCTACGAGCAGTTCAGCCGCACCGGTGTCCAGCGCACGTCCATGGAGGACGTCGCAAGGCGGGCCAACATGTCCCGCATCACGGTCTATCGCCGGTTCGCCACCAAGGACGCCCTGATCGAGCAGGTCATCTTTCGAGAGTTCCGGCGGTACTTCGAGCGCTTCCTCACCGACATCCGATCCGCCGAGACCGCGGCCGAGCGAGTTGTTCTCGGATTCGTGAGCTCTCTGCGCGCCATCCGCGGCAATCCGATGATCGGCGGGCTGATCGACGCCGAACCCGGCCTGGTCGCCGGATCGATGATCGGCGACGACGGCCGCATGGTCGCGGCGGTCCGCGAATTCGTGGCGGGTCAGCTCCGTCGCGAGCAACAAGCAGGCAACGTCGACAAACAACTGAACATCGACCTCATCGCGGAAATGATGGTGCGCATCTCCGCGTCGTTCCTGACGATCCGCAGCGATGTCGTCGACCTCGATGACGACGAGCAACTCGCCGCGATCGCGTGGCAATTCCTCGTACCCATGCTCGATGTCGGTCGATTGCCGAAATGATCTGTCCGGCAGCTCGTTTGTAGGTCTTGTACTACGTCGCGTCTCGTCGGCGGCGCCTAGTATTGCTGCCCATGGACAAACATGTGGCCGGCAGGCTCGCAGACACCCACTTGGCCGAATGGGGCCGGCGCGTGGACTACACCGAACTCGCATGGGCGGACGACAACGAATCGACGACCAGCCGGGAGGTGGTCGAGGACGGCGTTCACTACACGGTCCAATCAACCGTGTGGCGTGAACAGGGAGCAAATGTCTACACCCTCGGGGTTCGCGTCACCGAGACCGGACGGCGCTCGCTGTTCGGAAAGGCAGTGTCGCGGTTCGGTCGCAAATATCCCGACGGGAGGTTTGTGGAGGGGGCCTAGCCTGCAAGCCGAACGCCGGGTACCTTCCCCCCATGACTTCCACTAAGGGTGCCCTCACAAAACTCATGGGCACGCTCGCGATTGCTTCGGTGGCCACTCTCATCGGCTCCGCCACCGCATCGGCCGGATCGACGCCGACTCAGCCTCAACGCATCGTGCTGCTGGTACCCGGCCAGCAACCGGCCCCGGGAACCTCCAGCGTGGACCTCTTCCAGGACATGGCGGACGAGTTGGCTGCCGACGGGTACACCGTCGACACGGTCGACGTGAAGGGCCTCGACCTCTACGCGGACTCGCAGGCCATCCAGGAGTCGGTCGAAAGTGCCGCGGCCGGAGTCGAAGTGGAGAGCCTGTCGCTGGTGGCGCACAGCTACGGGGGTTTGTCGTCGCGCCATTACCTGAAAGCGCTGGGCGGCTCCGAGCGTATCGACGACTACATTGCGATCGGCACCCCTCAGTACGGCTCGCCCGGTGGCTGCGTCCAATTGCCCGGATTCGGCTTCGACGGCTGCCCGGTGACCCCGTTCATCGCCGAACTCAACAACGGCGACGACACACCCGGAGACGTCGAGTACTACTCGATCAGAAGCAACGAAGAACTGGCCGACGGGCGGCTCGATGGCGGCCACTGCAGGCTGGCCCCGATTCCGAACCTCGAGCACGCGGTCGAGCCCGCAGACGACCGCGTGATCGCTGCGGTCTCGAGCGCGTTGAGCGGAGGGTGTCCCGGGGCGTTCGTCAACGAACGGGACGGCGAGATCACCTTGGCGTCAACACTTTTCCCCGCGCCACGCTGAGTTCGACAGACCATCCATATCACCGAAACCGGACAGACCCAGAGTTCGTCGCTCCGATCGACCTATTGACATTCGATAGATTTGTCGTGATAGTCGATGCATGTTCAACGAACGCTGGGTCGTCACCGCACTGCGAGTCTTCCTCGTATCGCTCTTCGCAATACTGGTCTTGTTCCAAACCATGTCCCTGCCAGGACAATTCGCACACATGGCCGAGGAATCACCCGATCAGGCCTACCTGCGTTGGCCGGCGACAGCCGTCACCGTGTTCTGGGTGCTCTGCGCCCAGGTGGTCATCGTCTGCACCTGGAAGTTGCTCACCCTGGTGCGCAGCGACCGCATCTTCACCCACGCCTCACTCGTCTGGGTCACGGCAATCGTCTGGGCGATCGGCGCCGGTTGGCTCACACTTCTCGGCGTGTTCCTCTTCGTCGGTTTCAACGCGAACGATCCGGGCTTGCCGCTTCTCCTCTTCCTGATGCTGATGGGCGGAGCCGTCTTGGGCCTGTTGATGGTTGTGATGCGCGCACTGCTGCGCCAGGCCACTACGCTGCGGTCGGACATGGACGCGGTGATCTGATGTCGATCGTCGTGCGTATCGACGTGGAGTTGGCGAAGCGGAAGATGAGTGTCGGGGAGTTCGCCGAGCGTGTGGGGCTCACTCCCGCGAATGTCGCGGTGCTGAAGAACGGCCGTGCCAAGGCGGTTCGATTCAGCACCCTGGAAGCCATGTGCCGGGTACTCGAATGCCAGCCCGGGGATCTATTGGAATGGATCGACGACTGAGGGTGTCACCGCCGATGTGACACACCAGGTCCGGGCGATCCCGCGATCAGCAGTTCGCGTCATCGAGATCGGAATCCACCGAAACACCATTACCCCCAAGCTTTTTCGCCTGGTACATGGCAATGTCCGCAGACCTCATCAGCGCTCTCAGGGTTGCCGTGCTCGGCTGCCGCTTGTTCGCCCGCAGCTGCTGGTGGGTGGCGACCGCAACCCCGACGCTCACCGTGATCGGATGTCGATCGTCCGTGTTGTGCAGCGTCGAACGCACCCGATGCGCCAATGCGATCGCCTGCTCGGGGGTGCCGACGAGCGTGATCGCGAACTCCTCGCCGCCCACGCGGGCGATCAGCGCGTGAGTACCGGCGACTTCCACCAGCCGGGCTGCGACACGTTCGAGTACCGCGTCTCCACCGCTGTGTCCGTGCTGGTCGTTGATCTGTTTGAAGCCGTCGATGTCGAGCATCAGCACCGCCAGCCCCACCGGGATCCCGCTGTACTGGAGCTGATGAAACCCCGCTTCGAGTCCACGACGATTGCGTAGCTGGGTCAGGTGGTCCCGGAATGCGTCATTGGCGTCCTCGCGCAGATCCAGCAGGCCCGACTGCATGATGATCGGCGCTGCCAGCAGAACCGGCAGCAACACCATCAACAGTGCCGTGGCGATGCCCTTGTCCGCGTCCGAACCCAACACCACGCACGCGTAGAGAGCCAGCGTCACCGCCGTTGCGAAACTCAGGTGCCCGAGCAGCCACCGCGGACTGTGGAAAGCGGTCACATGCGCACCGGTCACCGAGAACAGCGAGCAGCCCATCATCGCGATGAACAGGTCGGCGAAGGTGAACAGCACCACCGCGACGCCGACATCGGTGTAGACGACGAACAGCCGGGTCATCCACTGGCGGGGCCAGCGCCCGGCAAGCCAGACGACGCCGATGACAGCACAGGCGACAGCGAGTACGCCGACGAGGATGTCGATCGGGGCGCCGCCTCGGGGACCGGCAGGCGACGTCAGTGCACAGAAGGCTCCGACGCTGAAGCAGCAGCACCACAGCCCGACGGATATGCGATTGACTGCCAGCGTTCCACGCACGCGGTGATAGTTGACCGTCCACTGGTAGTCGAACGGCTGCCGCCACCACGAACGAAGAAACTCCACGGTGATGGACTCCCCCAGGTCACTACTGCATCGACGTACTGGCCGCCCCCCGACAGCCGTGATGTGTAGCAACGCTTTGCGCCCGCACCACCGAAAAAATCACCTGACTGTATCAACGCGGAACCGTGGAGGCCGGACCTTCCCCGATCGCAGACTCATCGGCACTGATCGGTTGTGTGAGTGATCCGGGCCACTCATTCGGGGGCTCTCCACCGCATTCGTGCATAGTTCGCGAGCGACTGGGTAGGCAAACACCATGTCCCTACAACCGGTAGCAGACTCATATGACGACACCGCGTTCAGCCGTCCGGACGTGCCGGCGACCGCTGCGGGAGCCAGCCACCTGCGTCAGGAGTTCGGACGATGGCTCCACGAGAACTTCGCGATCTCGGACGAGCACCTGTACGCCATCGTCCTGGCGGCATATGAGGCTCTCGCCAATGCGGCCGAACACGCCTACGTCGGTGACCCACACCCGGGGACCATGTCGATCGAGGCACGCCACTCCCCCTCGAGTGACCGCCTCTCGGTGACCGTGTCCGATCGAGGCCGATGGCGACCGCCCGCGCACAATCGCTTCCGGGGTCGGGGGATTCCACTCATCCGGGCCCTGTGTGACCGGCCCGTGTTCGTCAAGGAAGCGTCTGGCACCACTTTGACTCTGGAGTGGGTCCAAGTGCGGGCATATTCGTTATCGTCGGCAGGGTGACGCTTCATCTCAAAACATTCGGTCGCCGGCTCGGGTACTTCGTCAGGACGTTCTGGGCGCCGATCGCGGCGGGAGTGGTGGCGTTGGCCATCGGAGTCGGCAACATCTACGTCACATCCGACTCGGAAGCCGACGACAAGGCAACCGACTGCGCGGCAGCGGTGTCAGAATCCGTGTCACCATCACAGGGGTCTGGTACGGCGCCAGTTTCGACTGGGAGAAAACAACGATCGCGGACTATTCGGAAGACCTCGGTAGCCATCCTGCGGTGACGGTGTTCTTCACCGAGATCCCCTACGACGATGCCGCGCGAGCCGACCTGAGACAGACCGTCGACACCGTCCGCGAAGACGGAAAAGTCTTGTTGCTGACGGTGCAGCCATCTGGTGGCCTGCGCACGGTCACCCCTGAGGTCGCCGAGGCCTTTGCCGCCGATCTCGCAGAGTTCAATGAATCCGGAGTCCCGGTTGTCGTCCGCTTCGCCCATGAGATGAACGGTTCCTGGTATCCGTGGGGTCAGCAACCGGCGCTCTACAAAGAGACATTCGCTCGCGTCGCTGCGGCCGTGCACGCCGCCGCTCCCGGCTCGGCAATGATGTGGGCTCCCAGTTATGCCGGTGGATATCCCTTCGCTGACGGTGAATACTCGCCGGCGCCCGGCACAGCCGAGTTCACGGACCTGGACAGTGATCGCAACGGACAGCTGACGCGAGAAGACGACCCCTACGCCGCCTTCTACCCCGGCGATGAATCGGTTGATTGGGTCGGGATGTCGCTCTATCACTGGGGCAACCGCTTTCCCTGGAGCGAGAACGAACTCGCCGAACCGAACAAGTTCGCACAGCAACTGACGGGGAGCTATGTCGGGGCGAATGGCGACGACACCGTGTTACCCGACTTCTACGACGAGTACGGCACCCAGCGGAACAAGCCGGTGGCGATCCCGGAGACCGCAGCTCTGTTCAACCCCGGCGAGCCCGAAGGTCCCGGCGCCCTCGCGATCAAGAAGTCGTGGTGGACCCAGATCTTCGCGCCCACGGTGCCCGACGAGTTCCCCCTGCTGAAGATGGTCAACTGGGTCGAATGGGACAGGTACGAACCCGAGGCGGACACGCAGGTCGACTGGCGGACGATGGCCGATCCGGCCGTCCGTGCGGAGTTCACCGCGGCGCTGCCCGATTGGCTGGCATTCGGGCCGAATGAACCGTGTGGGCCGATTGCCACCAAAGGTTAAGTTCAGCTACACAACCGATGCAGTTTAATTCGATTGAACTGAACCATCAATAGCCCCGAGAATTGTCCCCATGACACTCCGCGATCGCCTGCTGGCACTGACCGTCGTGGTGTTCTGGGGCCTGAACTTCCTCGCGATCCACGCCGGGCTCGAACACTTCCCGCCACTGTTCTTCGCGGCGTTGCGTTTTGGCGTGATGGCCATTCCGGTGATCCTGTTCGTACCGCGGCCCGATGTTCCCCTGCGCTGGTTCCTGCTCTACGGATTCGGTTTCGGCACGCTGCAATTCGCTTTCCTGTTCCTCGCGATGGACCAGGGCATGCCAACCGGGTTGGCATCCCTGGTGCTGCAGTCGTCGGCCCCCTTCACGGTCATCTTGTGTGTCCTCCTGCTCGGCGAGAAGATGTCGCTGCGACAGACGGTCGGGATCACCGTGGCCGTCGGCGGCATGGTGGTGATCGGCGTGGACCGCGCCGCACACGGGGCCTCAGCGGGATTGATCCCGGTCCTGCTCACACTTCTCGCCGGGCTCGGCTGGGCCTTCGGCAACATCGGGTCACGGCTTGCCCACCCCCGCAACGCCCTCTACATGGCGTTGTGGATGTCCGTGATCCCACCGATCCCGCTCTATGCCCTCAGCTTGGCTGTCGAGGGACCGTCCGCCGGGTTCGAGTCGATCGCCACAGTGGGAACACATACAGGCCTCGTGGCCCTCGGTGGCCTGGCCTACATCGTGGTTCTCGGCACCATCGGTGGCGCAGGGCTCTGGGCATACCTGATGACACGGCATCCGGCATCCAAGGTCGCACCGTTCTCGTTGCTCGTCCCGATAGTCGGCATCAGCGCGGCCTGGGCGATTCTCGGGGAGACACCGACGGTGTGGGAGTTGGTCGGCGGAGCAGTGGTGATCATCGGCTGCTTCGCGGGAGTGACCGGCGCCAAGTCGAAACCCGCCAAAGAGAAGAACGTCGAACCCTCATCCACGGACGAACCGATGGCGGTCCCCTGACTTGCACATACGGCGGACGCGGGGCGGCATATGACAAACTCGCAGCCATGCGTGACGAGGACCGAAAGAGTTCCACAGGCTTGCCGATGCGGGCACGACTCGCCCTGCGAGCCGCTGCCACGGCGCGATGGGCGTCGCAGAAAACCGGTCGCGGCAAGGGCTCGATGATCGGCGGCCTGGTGGCCCTCAAGATCGACCCCACCCTGATGGCTGCACTCGCGCGCGGGAAGCGATCGGTGGTCGTCACCGGAACGAACGGAAAATCGACCACCACCCGTATGACCGCGGCAGCGCTGGCCGATCTCGGCGAGGTGGCTTCGCAGGCCGACGGCGCCAACATGGACGCAGGCATCGTCGCCGCCCTGTCGTTGAACCGGCCCGCCGAATGGGCTGCGTTGGAAGTCGACGAACTGCACGTCCCCCACGTGAGCGACGCCGTGAACCCCGAAGCGCTGATCTTGCTGAACCTCTCACGAGACCAGCTCGATCGGGTCGGCGAGATCAACATGATCGAGCGCCGGCTGCGCGACGGGATCGCACGGCACCCGGAGACCACCGTGATCGCCAATTGCGATGACGTACTGGTGACCTCCGCCGCCTACGACGCACCGAAGGTGGTGTGGGTCGCCGCGGGCGCAGGATGGGCCGGCGATTCGGTGAGCTGTCCGCGTTCGGGTGAGCCGATTCTGCGTGACGGTTCCCACTGGTATTCCACCGGAACCGATTTCGAGCGGCCGGCCCCCGCCTGGTGGTTTGACGACAAGAACCTCTACGGGCCAGACGGTTTCGAGCACCCGATGACGCTCGCGGTGCCCGGCAACGCCAACCGCGGCAACGCGGCGCAGGCCGTTGCCGCGGCAGTGGCATTGGGCGCCGACCCCGTAAAAGCCATTGCCGCGGTGGGCACCGTCGGCGAGGTCGCGGGCCGATACTCGGTACAGCAGATCGGCCAACATCGCGTCCGCATGCTGCTGGCGAAAAACCCTGCGGGATGGCAGGAAGCGATGGCGATGATCGACCAGGACGCCGACGGCCTGGTCATCGCCGTCAACGGTCAGGTGCCGGACGGCGAGGACCTGTCGTGGCTGTGGGACGTCCGTTTCGAAGCATTCGAGAACATGCAGGTGGTCGCTTCCGGCGAACGCGCCACCGACCTCGGTGTCCGGTTGATCTATGCGGGCGCCGAGCACACCACCATCGGTGATCCGATGGCCGCCATCGAGTCCTGCCCGCCCGGCCGGGTGGAGGTACTCGCCAACTACACCGCTTTTCGCGACCTCAACAACGCACTGGCGCGCGCGCAGAAGGGAATTCGCTGATGTCCGACTCCACATTGCGCATCGGACTGGTACTCCCCGATGTGATGGGCACCTACGGCGACGGCGGTAACGCCCTGGTGTTGCGCCAGCGCGCACGCATGCGAGGCATCGAGGCGGAGATCATCCAGATCAACCTCACCGATCCCGTGCCCGAATCGCTCGACGTCTATACCCTCGGCGGCGCCGAGGACTACGCACAACGGCTGGCCACGCGACACCTGACCAAATACCCGGGCCTGCAGCGCGCGGCAGAAGCAGGCCGGCCCGTTCTCGCCATCTGTGCCGCCATCCAGGTACTCGGGCACTGGTACGAGACATCTTCTGGTGAGCGCGTCGAGGGGATCTCGATGCTCGACGTGACCACCACACCGCAGGACAAACGCAGCATCGGCGAGCTGATCACCGAACCGTCACCGGCCTCCGGGCTCACCACCCCACTGACGGGATTCGAAAACCACCGCGGTGGAACCACTCTCGGGCCGGAGGCCCACGCGCTGGGCAAGGTGAAGCACGGCGTCGGCAACGGCGCGGGCGAGAAGGTGGAAGGCGTGGTGCAGGGTTCGGTGATCGGAACCTACATGCACGGCCCTGCCCTGGCCCGCAATCCCGAGCTGGCCGACATGCTGCTCGCCCGCGCACTGGGCGTCGAACAACTCGATCCGCTGCCGTTGGCAGAGGTCGATCTGCTGCGCCGTGAGCGCCTTGCCGCGGGCCGTCGAGGGTGAACGACTTCAGACCCCGGCACCGATGACATCCCCTCGGTCGAGGCCCACATCACCACATCCGGGCGGCCAACGCCGCGCCGCTCCCGCGTTGTTCGCCGTCGCCCTGGTGGTGGTCGCGGTGGTGGTCACCGCAACGTGGATGATCACGTGGTCGGTTGTGGGCGAAGACGATTCGCCCACCAGCGCTCCTACCGCGTCTACCACCGTGTCGACCGAAGACACCATCCTCGACACGGTGCGCGCCACCACGGAATCGATCTACAACTTCACCCCTGACACCATCAGATCGACGATGAAGTCCGCGCAGGCCCTGCTCTGTGGAACGGCCCTTCAGGAGTGGAACGACACCGCCGATTCGCTGCTGCAGACGGTCACCACCACCGGCCGCAGCCTGGTGACCAGCAACGCGCACTACGGCATCGCCCGGCAAGATGCGGAGTCGGTGACCGTGCTCGCGGTCTTCGAGGTGTCCGCGAGTCAGGACAACGCCGAACCGGCCCCCATCGAACCCGCTGCCATCGAGTTCACCGTGAGCCGCTCCGCAATTCCCCTGTGCGTCAACATGATGAAGGTGCTGTGATGACGGGCCCACATGTGCGCCCGACCCGTCCGCCCGGGTCACACCGTCGCCTCCGACTGCTACTGGTCCTCGGCGGCGTGCTGATCGTGCTCGTGGCACTCACCGCCGTCGTCGCGACACTCACCGCCCCCGACAACGGCGACGGCGACGGCGAGACACGGTCACCGACGACGCCGGCCGGCCCGACGATCACCGATCAGCAGGCCCGCGACGTCGCGACCGCAGTGACGCGCAGCATGTACGACGTCGGCCCGGCGACCGCGGACGAGCAGGTTGCGGTGTTCAAGGCGAACAGCTGTGGCGAGTTCGCCAAGAAGACGTTGCCCGACCTGATCACGTCCACCGACCAGCTCAAGACGCGTAACTCGTCGAGCACCCTGACCATCGATTCGATGGCGGTGGTGCCGCGCCCTGCACCCTCTGCCCAAGTCGAGGTGATCGTGGCATTCTCGTGGGAGCAAGGTGACATCTCGGAGAAGACGCGGGCGGTGTATCAGGTGGCCGACGAAGCCGGCCGGCCGTGCATCACCACCGCCCAGTTCTTCTAGCACGCCGCGCCGGCGGAGATGTCGGCCGAGACCGAGCGTGAACGGGAGCAGGTGGACAGGCAGATGCGACTGCGACACAGCCGTGAGGAAGCACGCGAGTTCTTGGATCGCCGTGCAGCAGGCCGCGCTCTCGGCGATCAGCTCAAGTTCGGCGAACTCGAGCTGGCCGACCGCAGCGACGTCCTCGTGCTCGGGCTGGCCCGCGGAGGCGTCCCGGTCGCCTGGGAGATCGCCTATGCGCTCAATGCCCCACTCGACGCGATGGTGGTCCGAAAACTAGGGGTACCCGGACGCGAGGAGCTCGCGATGGGCGCGGTGGCCTCGGGCGGGGAACCGGTGCTCAATCATCGGATGATCCGCGAATTCGGTATCAGTCGCGACGACGTCCAGCGCGTCCTCGAGGCCGAGACCCGGGAGCTGATGCGTCGCGAAAAGGTCTATCGGGAGGGGCGCCCACCCGCCGAGGTGACCGGCAAGGTTGTCATCCTCGTCGACGACGGACTGGCGACGGGGGCCAGCATGCGTGTGGCGGTCGACGCGGTGCGCAGTCGCCGGCCCGCACAGGTGATCGTCGCCGCCGGTACCGCACCGGAGTCGACCTGCTCGCTGCTGACCGGGGCCGCCGACGAAATCGTCTGCGGCGCACTACCTGACCACTTCACTGCGGTCGGGCGGTCATACCGCGACTTCAGTCAGGTGTCCGACGACGAGGTGCAGGAGCTGCTGCGCACCCCGACGACCGAACCAGACTGACGGGTCAGACCGATTCCGGCGCGAACTCGGGTACCACTTCACAGTGCTCGCGGGTGCGGTCGACCGCGAACCAGCCGCGTTCGAAGTTCTGCCAACGGATCAGGTGCCGGCGTTCGGCCTCACCGTCGCGGGCGACCGCTCGTTCCAGACGTTCCGATTCGTCGCCGCCATCGAGCCACAGCGCCCTGGTGAGCTGCCTGCGAACCGGCGCACGCGCACTGGACACACCCTCGATCACCAGCAACGGCTCCCATCTCACCCAGACGCGAGGACCGTGCTCGGGACGGCCGTCCCGCCACACACGCGGGTGGTAGCGGAAGTCGTGTCCACGCCAGTACGACCGGATCACCTCTTCGTCGAGCTCGGGCCACCAACCGACCGGGTCGTCCCATGTCGCGAAGTCGTCGGTACGCACCAGCACAGCCGGGGTACCGACATCGTGGAGCACGGCCATCAACCGGTCCGCGAACGTCGACTTGCCCGCGCCGGACGGGCCGTCGATGGCCACGATGCCCGACTTGAGTTGCCGGGCGAAATGTTCGATCCACGCGTCGTCGACCATGAGAGCTACGTCAGGATCCGGCGACCGGACAGTGCCCGGCCGAGCGTCAATTCGTCGGCGAACTCGAGGTCGCCGCCCATCGGCAGACCCGACGCCAGCCGGGTCACCGACAGACCGGGGAAATCCCGAAGCATCCGTTGCAGGTAGGTCGCCGTCGCCTCGCCCTCCGTGTTGGGGTCGGTGGCGACGATCACCTCGCTGACGTCCACGCCATCTTCCTGGTTACCCAAGCGACGCAACAACTCTCGGATCCGCAGTTGGTCCGGGCCGACCCCGCCGAGCGGGTCCAGGGCCCCACCGAGAACGTGGTAGCGGCCGGTGAACTCCTTGGTTCGCTCGATGGCCTGCACGTCCTTGGGCTCTTCGACCACACATATCTTGCTGGCATCACGCCGGGCATCACGGCAGATCCGGCAACGCACCTGTGCCGAGACGTTGCCGCAGACCTCGCAGAAGACCACGTCGTCGCGGACGTGCACCAACGCGGCGGTCAGCCGGTCGATGTCGCCTGCCGGAACGGCCAGCAGGTGGAACGCGATCCTCTGGGCACCCTTGGGACCGAGCCCTGGCAGCTTCGCCAGCTCGTCGATCAGATCCTGGATCGGTCCTTCATACACGGGTCAGCTATCCACCCAGACCGGGGAATCCGCCGCCCAGGCCGCCGAGTCCGCCGGCGAGCGGACCCATCTTCTGCTGGGTGAGCTCGTCGCGTTTGCTGTTCAGATCGGCAAGAGCACCGACGATGAGATCTTGCAGGGTCTCGACGTCGTCCGCGTCCACGACCTTGGGGTCGATGGTCACCGCGGTGACCTCGCCGGTGCCGTTACCGGTGACCGTGACGAGCCCTCCACCGGCGGTTCCGGTGACCTCGGCGGCGGCGATCTGTTCCTGCGCGGCCAGCAACTGCTGCTGCATCTGCTGAGCCTGCTGCAGGAGTCCTGCCATCGGGTTATCTGGTTCCACTGCTGTCCTCTGTCTCATAGGGCTGATCGGGGTCATCGGGCCCGATCGGGCCGTCGGGCGGGTTGTCTTGCGGGCGCATCATGCGTTCGAGATGAGCAGCAATGCTGTCGATGGTATCGCCGCCCGCCGACTCGGCCTCGAACCGCAGTCGCGCGTTGCCACCGAACATCATCGACGCCTCGGGTGTCAGCGCGAACTGAAACTCGTCGCCGACCCGTTGCCACGCGGCGATACCCCCTCGCACCGGCGGCCCGACCCCGGCGCTGATCTCGTAGCCGTTGTCGCCGGCGGGGAGGTCGCGCTGGACCTGGAAACAATCCCCACTCTCGTCGTCGAGGAAGAGCACCACCTCGCAACGCAGGTCCGGGTAGCGGTCGTAGGAGACGATGATTGCCACTCGGTTCTCCTCTCAGAGCAGTTCGCGGGTACTGACGAAGCGTCGCAGCTCGCCGCTGAACGGGTCGGTGAACTCGACAGAGTAGGCAAGAAGGCGAAGCGGATCGGAGAAATCACCGCGGTCCGGGGCTGCGGCAATTTTGGGCCGGACCTCCGGGTACAGCGGGTCTCCGTCGATCGGGACACCCAAACCCGCCATGTGCAGTCTGAGCTGATGTGTGCGACCGGTCTGCGGCCTCAGCCGGTAGACCCCCCGATCGTGAGAGGCGCTCAGGAGATCGATGGTCGAGACAGCGTTGACCTCCCCCGGTTCCACCCGAGCTCGCAGGTCGCCGGCGTCTTTGAGGATGCGGTTGCGAACAATGACCGGCAATTGCAGGCCGGGGTGGATCGGTGCGCGGGCACGGTATTCCTTGTTCACCGCACGGTCGGCGAAGAGCTGTTGGTAGGGGGCGCGCGCCTGCGGGCGCACGGTGAACATGAGCACTCCGGCCGTGAGCCGGTCCAGCCGGTGCACCGGGCTGATCGATGGGTTGTCGAGTTCTCGGCGCAACCGGACCAGCGCGGTCTGCACCACGTGCGTTCCCCGAGGCATCGTCGCCAGATAGTGCGGTTTGTCCACGACAACCAGATTGTTGTCCTGATGGATGATCGGCAGGTCGAACGGTATCTCCGTCTCCACGGGCAGATCGCGGTAGAAGTAGACCGGCCGTCCGATCTGGGCCGGTGCAGCCAGATCGACGGGTTCACCACCGATGCCGAGCACCTCACCGCGCTCGGCCCGGATCAGCAGATCGTCGAGCGTCAGGCCGTCACACGCCGGTGCGGCCAGCATCGCCTCGCCGATCGTGCGATCAGCGGAACGCAGAACGACCCGAGTGGGGTCCACACCGTCGCGCAATGGGAGCGGCGCTGGTTTGCGGTGTCGCACTCGGGTCGTCTTCTGGAAGTCGTTCTCGGCGCGATCCGGCTCAGACGCGTTCGACGTGCGACTTGAGGTTGCCGAGCAGTTCGGCCTGGATCTTCGCCAGCCCCTTGGGTGCAAACGTCTTCTCGAAGAATCCGCCGATACCGCCCGCTCCCTGCCACGTGGTGGTGGTGGTGACCTTCGAGCTGGCCCCGGAGGCATCCACCTGATACGTGGTCACCATCGAGGAATTGACGTCGGTCTCGGTGACGGTGGAGCCGACCACGCCCACGCGGGCCTGGACGTTGCGCGAGCGCTTCTTTGTTGCCTGGAGGGTCCAGGATGCGACCGTGCCTGCGCCGACGCCACCCTCGACGACCTTGTAGTCGCGGTACTGGCCGGGGAGGATGCTGGGACGCACCGTCTGGTAATCGGACAGTGCCGCGAGCACCTTCTCCGGCGCGGCATTGATGACTGTTGACTGGGATGCGGTTACCTGTGCCACGAGATATCACCTTTCGGTTGTTGGGAGGTGTCACGTCGAGCCTGCCAGAACGCCACCGGACGGCTTCGCGCGGCGCAGCCGGCCCGTGTCAACCAAACAACGGCAAATCGGTCATGGTGGTGGGTGAGCTGGCAACTACTGGACGAGGGTCCTAGGCTCTTATGCGTGTCGCGGGTAACGGGTTCCGAAACAGGGCGAGAGATTTTCGACGACGGCGTCGAGAAGTTGCTGGCCAGCTACCGGGCCATCCCGACCGCTGGCCGTGTTCGGCTGGCGAAGAAGACGTCGAACCTGTTCCGCAAGCGGGCGAAGAACCCTTATCCCGGTTTGGACGTTTCGGGGCTGGACCGGGTGATCTCGGTTGACCGGCAGGCCCGTACGGCCGACGTGGCCGGAATGTGTACGTACGAAGAACTTGTGGCGACGACGCTCAAATATGGTCTGGCGCCCAAGGTCGTTCCCCAGCTCAAGACGATCACCCTGGGCGGCGCGGTCACCGGCCTCGGCATCGAGTCGACCTCGTTCCGCAACGGACTCCCCCACGAATCGGTGCTCGAGATCGACATCTTGACCGGAGCAGGCGAGATCGTCACCACCTCGGCCACCAGCGAGAACTCAGATCTTTTCTTCGGGTTCGCCAATTCCTATGGAACGCTTGGCTATTCGACGCGGCTACGCATCGAGCTCGAGGAGGTCGCGCCCTACGTCGAGTTGCGCCACGTACGGTTCACCGACGTCGACACCCTGCAGTCCACGATGAACGACATCGTCGAGCAGGGCACCTACGCCGGCGAACGCGTCGACTATCTCGACGGTGTCGTGTTCTCCGCGACCGAGAGCTACCTCGTTCTGGGCGCGCAGACGAGCGTTCCGGGCCCGGTCAGTGACTACACCGGCGATCAAATCTACTACCGGTCGATCCAGCACAGCGCCGATTCCACTCCCATCCGCGACCGGCTCACCATCGCCGACTACCTGTGGCGCTGGGACACCGACTGGTTCTGGTGCTCGCGGGCATTCGGCGCGCAGAACCCCCGCATCCGCCGTCTGTGGCCAAAACCCCTGCTTCGCAGCAGCTTCTACTGGAAGTTGATCGCGCTCGACCACCGGTTCGACATCGGCGACAAGCTCAATGCCCGCAAAGGTCAACCGCCCGGGGAACGGGTGGTCCAGGACATCGAGGTCCCGATCGAGCGCACCTCCGAGTTCGTCCACTGGTTCTTGGAGAACATCCCGATCGAGCCGATCTGGTTGTGCCCGCTGCGACTTCGCGACCCCTCCCCCGCCGGTGCCGACGTACACCGCCCGTGGCCGCTGTATCCCCTCGAGCCCCACCGCACCTACGTCAACGTGGGGTTCTGGTCTGCGGTGCCCAAACGCGAGGACAAGCCGGAGGGTTACGCCAACCGGCAGATCGAGATCAAGGTCTCCGAACTCGACGGACACAAATCGCTGTACTCCGAGTCGTTCTATGGCGAAGAGGAATTCGATCAGCTCTATGGCGGTGAGCCCTACCGCCTGCTCAAGAAACGTTACGATCCCGGGTCGCGGTTACTCGACCTGTACTCAAAGGCGGTGAAGCGGCAATGACAACTGTGAAGAACAACGAGGTGCCCGGGTCGGTGGTCGGGCCGAAACTCAGCCTGGCCGAGGTGGTGGAGGCCGTCGCGGGTGGCGATCTGCAGATCAGCGTCACCGCCTACGACGGCAGTTCGGCCGGCCCGGCCGATGCCGAGTACGGGCTCGAACTGCTCACCCCGCGGGGTACCCGTTATCTGGCCACCGCACCCAGCGACCTCGGGTTGGCCCGCGCCTACATCGCTGGCGATCTCTCGCTGAAGGGGTGCCACGAGGGCGACCCCTACCCCGCATTGCGAGCGATCTCCGAGGACGTGCAGTTCTCCAGGCCGTCGGCCCGCACGCTGGCACAGATCACCCGGTCACTGGGACTCGAGCATTTCAAGCCCATCACACCCCCGCCCCAGGAGCAGCTCCCCCGGTGGCGACGAATCGCAGAGGGTTTGCGGCACAGCAAGACTCGTGATGCCGAAGCGATCCACTATCACTACGACGTCTCGAACACCTTCTACGAATGGGTGCTCGGGCCGTCGATGACCTACACGTGCGCCTGCTATCCGAATCATGAGGCGAGCCTGGAAGAGGCGCAGGACAACAAGTATCGCCTCGTCTTCGAGAAGCTGAAGCTCAAGGCCGGCGATCGACTACTCGACATCGGCTGCGGTTGGGGTTCGATGGTGCGGTACGCGGCACGTCGCGGTGTACACGTCATCGGCGTGACCTTGTCGGCCGAGCAGGCCCAGTGGGCACAGCAGGCGATCATCGACGAGGGTCTGAGCGAGTTCGCCGAAGTGCGGCACAGTGATTACCGCGACGTCACCGAAGACGAGTTCGACGCTGTCTCGTCCATCGGATTGACCGAGCACATCGGTATCCAGAACTACCCGTCGTACTTCAAGTTCATCCGCAGCAAACTGCGTGATGGTGGAATCCTGCTGAACCACTGCATCACCCGGTCGAACAACGTGAGCCGAGGCAAGGCCGGGCCGTTCATCGACCGCTATGTGTTCCCCGACGGGGAGTTGACCGGCTCGGGCACCATCATCTCGGCCATCCAGAACATCGGTGCGATGGAGGTGGTGCACGAGGAGAACCTGCGCGAGCACTACGCGATGACCCTCCGCGACTGGAACAAGAACCTGGTCGACCACTGGGACGAGGCAGTCGAAGAAGTGGGCATCGGCACCGCACGGCTCTGGGGTCTGTACATGGCCGGATGCCGGATCGGATTCGAGCGCAACATCATTCAGCTACATCAGGTTCTCGCGGTGAAACTGGACGACAAGGGCGGCAACGGTGATCTGCCGCTGCGCCCGTGGTGGAACGCCTGACCTGACCCTCCGGTTCCCGCCGCTGCCAGAAATTCGCGCCGGCTGCCGACCCACGCACCAGTTGCACCCGGCGCGTACGCCGGTACATGGCGCGAATTTTCTGGGACCCGGTCGGTGTCGCGCGTCCGGCGGCAGCGGAGGTCAGGTGATCGGGCGGGCGCCCAGCTCGGTGGCAAGGAGTTCGATTGCCACCTGTTCGGGATCCTGTCGCGGATCCGGCGTGGAATCTCGTGCCGTGGCGATCATCTCGTCGCGTTCGGCATCAGTGAGGTCTTCGTCATCAACGGGCTCGGGTGGTGCTTGTACCGGTTCAGGTTCGGGTTCGGGCTCCGGTTCGGGCGCGTCACCCGAGGCGCTCGCGGCACCCGCGCCGCGGCTCGGGCGGACATAGGGC